>JAVYRZ010000013.1:11426-14645 GCA_038729465.1 Thermoplasmata archaeon | reverse complement strand
TACGAAATACCGCGCGAACCGGCATGCCTATGCTTACCTTATCAGGGTCAATGTCCACAATCTGTGCCGTGATTTTAGGACCGTCAACCATTTCTATTATCCCCATTATGTACGGTTTTTGCTCTTTGAACCCTGGAATGTCCTGATGCACTACAGTAAAAGAATAGACTGTACCCTCAGGTTTTAATTTTACTTTTTCCATCTTTCCTATCGATTCACGATGGCAGGTTGGGCAAACGTCTCTGGGTGGAAAATATACTTTCTTGCATGACGGACATCTTGTGCCTACTAGTGTGTATCTATGTTCAAACTCTCTCCAAGCTCTGGGCATACTCATTTTACCACCTCCAAAATATGTACAAAAGAGCTTGCTCCAGTACCTCCAATATTGTTTGTCAATGCTACTTTTGGATCTTTTACCTGCCTTTTATCTGCTTTTTTCAGCAGTTGTGTTACCGCCTCTACAATCTGGCCAATACCAGTAGCTCCCACAGGATGCCCTTTGGCTTTTAGCCCACCTGATGTGTTGATAGGCAGTTTGCCATCAAACCCTATCTGCTCTTCTTCAAGAAACTTTCCTGCAGCCCCCTTTTTAACAAATCCAAGATCTTCAATAGACATCACTCCAAATATTGAAAACGCATCGTGCACTTCCGCCAATGAAATATCTTTAGGCTCTTTTTTAGCTATTTTATAGGCTTTTTTTGAAGCTTCTACAGTGGCATTAAATGTTGTGATTGAAGGTCTGCTATGAAGAGAAAGATAGTCAGAGGCGTGAGTTGATGCAGATACCTTTATCACAGAATCGCTTTTTACTTTATCCAGTGCCGTCAATATAACTGCTGAAGCACCATCGGTAATAGGTGCACAATCCATCAACGTAAGAGGTTCAGATACCATTGTGGCATTGAGTACATCATCAATTTTTATGATGTTTCTCAGATGTGCATACGGATTCAGAGACGCGTTTCTGTGAGAGTTAACTGGAAAAATTGCCATTTGCTCTCTTTTAAGCTTGTAATCATGCATGTACCTGCGTGCCATCATTGCTGCCAAAGATGGAAATGTAGCACCTACAAACCCTTCCCACTCTCGATCAGCTGCACCCATCAATGAGTCTGTCATCTCGTCAGCGTCAATGTCCGTCATCTTCTCAACGCCTCCAACGAGTACAGTATCATACATGCCGGAAGCTACTGCTAAAAAACCTTCATGCATTGCTGCTGCACCGCTCGCAGATGCAGATTCAACCCTTATTGCTGGAATATTCATTCCAGATAATCCCGAATAATCAGCTATAAGTGCACCCACGTGCTCCTGTAAAGATACTGCACTGGAACTCATGTTCCCACCATATATTGCCTCGATATCTTTGGCATATATGCCCGCATCTTCTATCGCTTTCAACCCTGCTTCCACAGCCAGCTTTCTTAAAGACATGTCCCAGCGCTCTCCATATTTCGTCTGTCCTACGCCTATTATTGCAACATCTCTCATTTTTATTCACCCATCCTTATCTTGTGTTTGAATTTTGCATATGTTGAATAATTGATATATTCTGCATTTTTAACATATTTTTTCACGCCTTTTGCATTTTCTCTTTTAAAGTTTTTCATCTGCTCTGTTACATTAATATCAAATGCATCACTGCCTGCACCAGATCCAAATGCTACTGCCAGAATTCGATCTCCTGGCTTGGCAATGTCGAGTATTGCAGAGAGCCCGGTCATCATGGAAGCTGAATAGCTATTTCCCACATACGGTACAATTAATCCTTCAGACACCTGCTCATCCTTAAATCCAAGCATCTTTGCAGCTCGGCTCGGAAATTTGCCGTTGGGCTGGTGAAACACTGCATAAGTGTAATCTTTAGGCTCAGTTTTCATATGCTCCATCATTTTTTTAGCAGCCCCCACCACATGCTTAAAATAGGCTGGTTCTCCAGTGAACCTGCCTCCGTGGCTTGGATACGGTTGCCCTTCTCTTCTCCAGAAATCAGGTGTATCAGTAGTCAATGATAAAGTACTATTAATTTCAGCAATAACATCTTCTGTTCCTATTACATAGGCTGTAGCGCCAGCAGCTGCAGAATATTCCAGTGCATCACCCGGTGCTCCCTGTGAAGTATCCGAGCCTATAGCCACTCCATTTTTTATCATTCCAGAAGTCACAAGCCCCATCACTGCCTGCATAGCTGCAGTACCTGCTTTGCAAGCAAACTCAAAATCTGCTGCGGTCAAATTCGGTGTAAGCCCCAGCGCCTCAGAAACCATTGTTGCAGATGGTTTTACTGCATACGGATGTGATTCAGAACCCACATAAAGCGCTCCAATATTATGAACCTGTCTTCTTTCAAAAGCGTTTCTAGCGGCTTCTACAGCAATTGTTACTGCATCTTCATCAGGGCCAGGAACACTTTTACTGTAGATATACAACCCATTTTTTATATCCTCCGCATCTTCACCCCACATCTTAGCTATTTCTTCAGTTTTTATTCTATACCTAGGGATATAAGATCCATATGTCAAAATTCCAACCATTATAATATCACCATAAACCATTATAACTATTATATATATAATTTCATCGTTTTTAATATTCGTTAATTGTCGATTATATCTCTTAATTTATTAAGGAATTCTTTATAATGACTTTGCCAAATAAACTTTTCTCATAAAAGTAATGACAAAATCTAGATAATGAAAAATTTATTAATGATATTTCAATTATGTATCATTATGAATCCTGTTATAGTTTCTGCTGTAAGGACACCGGTTGGAAAATATGGAAAAGGTTTTTTAGGAGTATCTGCAAACGAACTTGGTGCTATCACAATCAAGGAAGCACTTAGAAGGGCAAATATAAATTCAGAATCTGTAGATGAGGTAATTATGGGAAACGTGATCTCTTGCGGATTGGGGCAAAACCCGGCAAGGCAGGCTGCTTTGAAGGCTGGATTTTCATATAGCATAAGCCCTTTTACGGTTAACAAGGTATGTGGTTCGGGCTTAAAGTCTGTGATGTTAGCAGCTCAGTCTATCAAGGCTGGTGACAACCAGATCGTGATAGCCGGAGGAATGGAGAACATGAGCAACTCGCCTTATTATGTTCGTGGCGCTCGGTTTGGGTTGAAATATGATAATACAATATTTGAGGATGCGATGATTGTAGACGGACTATGGGATGCCTATTACAATGTACACATGATAAAGACGGGAG
>JAVYRZ010000013.1:7708-11330 GCA_038729465.1 Thermoplasmata archaeon | reverse complement strand
GGGAAGTCATAGCAGAGAAATACAAACTTACTAGAGAAGAGATTGATGAATTTGCATATCAAAGTCATATGAAAGCTAATAAAGCTACTGTCAATGGTCTGTTTGCAGATGAGATTATTCCTGTTAAAGTCTCAAATGCTGTGATTAACACAGATGAGGGGATTAGACCAGACACTACTATTGAAAAGTTATTAAAATTAAAAACCGTGGCGAAAGATGGTAAGTTTGTTACTGCCGGTAATGCTTCACAGCTTAGCGATGGTGCCGGCGCTTTGGCTGTTATGTCCGATGATAAAGCTAGGGAGCTTGACATCGAGCCGCTCATGAAGATTATAGGATATAACTCTGTGGGAGTAGATCCGCTATATGTTATGGAAGCACCTATACCCGGCATTAAAAAACTATTAGAAAAAACAGGATTTAAAGTTGAAGACATAGATCTGTTCGAACACAATGAGGCTTATGCATCTGCTAGCGTAGCTGTGAAAAAAGCATTGAATATCCCTGACGATAAATTCAATGTGAACGGAGGTGCTGTGGCTCTAGGACATCCTTTAGGTGCAAGTGGTGCAAGAGTGTTAACCACGTTGATATATAACCTGATCCATTACAAAAAAAGATATGGTATTGCTTCTCTATGCTTGGGTGGCGGAAATGCAGTTTCTATGCTTATAGAAAATCTAAAAATGTGAAGGTGAAATAAAATGCAAAAAGAAAAAATTGTGGTGTTTGGAGCTGGAACAATGGGACATGGTATTGCTACAGTGTTTGCAGCAAATGATTTTTCTGTATTCCTACTAGATGTGGATCAGAAGTATCTGGATAATGCCAGGATCAAAATAAAGAAAAACTTGGAAAAGATGTCTAGCAAAGGTGCAGTAATTGGCTCTGTGGATGAAGCGTTGAACAGAATTATGTACACTACCGATCTGAATGTTGCAAAAGATGCAGATCTTGTTGTGGAGGCAATAATAGAGAATATTGAAGAAAAAAAGAAGTTATTTAAAAAGCTCAATGAAATTGCGAACAGGCAGGCAATACTTGCTTCCAATACCTCTTCAATCTCTATCACGCAGTTAGGCTCTTTTACAGACAGACCTGAAAATGTAGTAGGTATGCATTTCTTCAATCCCGTTCCAGTTTTAAAACTAGTAGAGATAGTAAGAGGACTGGGCACTTCTGATGATACGATAATGAAAGTAACAGACTTTGCAAAGAAAGTTGGCAAAGTTCCTGTGCTTGTATCTGATTACCCGGGGTTTGTTGCAAACAGGATTTTGATGCCGTTTATAAATGAGGGTATCTATACTCTGCAAGAAAACATTGCCACAAAAGAGTCCATAGATTCCATTGCCAAGCTAGGATTTAATATGCCGATGGGCCCGTTAGAACTTGCAGATCTGATCGGTTTGGATGTATGTCTTGACATAATGAATGTGTTGTACCGAGACTTTGGAAACCAAAAATACAGCCCATGTCCCCTATTAAAGAAAATGGTGGCTGCCGGGAAATTAGGCAGAAAGTCTGGCGAAGGATTTTATAAGTATTGAAGTTTTTGATCTTTGACAATTACCTTTCCTTTTTTTATTACATCATTGACCAGATTTACACCAAAGTGGTACCCCAGAAACCTGTAATCAGGCACATTTAAAATAATAATGTCTGCCTGTTTTCCAACCTCTAAAGTACCTATCTTATCAGCCATTCCTATGGCGCTGGCCGCATTAAGCGTGGATGCAGTTATGGTTTCTTCAATGCTCATCTTCATCTGTGTAAGCGCGAGACTGATTACCATCTGCATATTTTCATTGTAACAGTTTGGGTTAAGATCCGTACCCAGTGCTACTGACACATTATTTTCTATAAATTTTCTGGCATCTGCATACTCTCTACTAAAAAGCATATATGGTGTGGCAGGCATTAATACTGCAATTGTCTTATTGATGCTCATTTTTCTTATGATATTCTCTGGCGTTTTCAGCAGATGATCCGCAGATATCGCCTTGATCTCGGTCGCAAGCTTGGAGCAACCAATGTAGCTTAATTCATCAGCATGCAGTTTTGGAACCATGCCATTTTCAATTCCTGCATCAAGATACCTTTTAGTCTGTGCAGTATTGAAAGCACCTTTATCACAGAACACGTCTATGAATCTTGCAAGTTTTGCAAGTTTTGGCATATATGACACAAGATAGTCAATATACTCTTCTGCTTCGAACTCTTCAGGAACTAAATGCGCACCTAGAAATGTCGGTACAAGCTCTATTAATTCTCCATTCAGTTCGTTTACAGCTTCAAGTATCTTTCTCTCTGTCTTATAGTTTAGCCCATAACCGCTTTTTGCTTCTGCTGTAGTAGTACCATGGATTACCATATTTTTTATTCTTTCCCGTGCCTCCTCTTTCAACGATGCTTTGCTCGCAGCTCTTGTTTTTTTCACAGTATAGTTTATTCCTCCGCCACTATTCTGTATCTCAAGATAGCTCTTTCCAGTTCTTTTTAACTCCACCTCAAATTCTCTGGTCCCAGAAAATACTAAATGTGTGTGCGCGTCAACAAAACCGGGCATTACAATCCTGTTTTTAGCGTCTATGATCTCGGCACCATTAGCATCTATGTTCCTACCAATTTTTAAAATCTTATCATCTTTTATTAATATATCAGAATCAGTGATAACATCTATATTTCGCATGGCTGATCCTGTTTTCGGCGCTGATCCGGATGCCGAAACTATCTGTGCAGCGTTTTTGATCAATATCATTGTGAATCTATTATCTTAAATATATCTGCCTTTTTTTGATCTGTTTTTTTGCGCATTATTGCGTTCCAGTTATCTCCGTTGCTATCTATAGAAACTATTAAAGGCCCAAATTCAACAGCATCCAAGATCCATACTGCCTCTGGCGCCCCGAGCTCTTCAAGCCAGTACACGTTTTCAACTTTTTTAAAAGAAACTGCTGCTAGAGCTCCTGCACCACCAGTATATGTTGCATATATGCCTTTTATTTTTTTCAATGCTTCTGCAGTACGTTCTCCCATCCCACCTTTTCCTACAAAGATCCGGGTTTTATAATAATCCATGAACTCTTTTTCAAATAGATCCATTCGAGCAGAGGTGGTAGGACCTGCAGATACCACTTTCCAGTCTGGATCTTTTTTGACTATAGGGCCACAATGGTACATCACCATTTTTGATGGATCAAAAGCGATCTTCTCTTTTTTTTCGGCAAGTTCTAACATATGTACATGTGCTTCATCTCTTGCCGTAAATATCTTGCCTGTAACATATAATATGTCTCCAACCTTCAACTTTACAATATTATCAATCTGATCCGGAACCTTAATATGCATTTCCATTTTTATTCACACTCCTGTTTATTATTTCCTCGCCGGGCGATAATTTGAGTCTATATTTCCAATTTTATCAACCTTTATGGTAGCTCTGCGGTCAGCCCAGCACTGTGTCACTATGCCTACCGGCAACGATGCCGGATGTCTTGATGCATACTCTATATGCACATCTAATACCGATACATTGCCCCCATAGCCCATTGTTCCTATGTCAGTTTTGTTCAGTAACTCTAAAAGATCAAGCTCCAGCTTGGCAACCTCTGGCTCCGGG
>JAVYRZ010000013.1:0-7609 GCA_038729465.1 Thermoplasmata archaeon | reverse complement strand
GTCTTGATGCATACTCTATATGCACATCTAATACCGATACATTGCCCCCATAGCCCATTGTTCCTATGTCAGTTTTGTTCAGTAACTCTAAAAGATCAAGCTCCAGCTTGGCAACCTCTGGCTCCGGGTTTCGCTCACCCAGCTCTCGCAATAAAGATCTTTTTGCAAGTATCAAAGAAAGCTCAGACCCTCCACCTATTCCGATCCCGAGAATCGTTGGCGGACAGGGGTATGCTCCTGATTTTATCACATGCTCGACCACAAATTTCTTTATGCCTTTTATTCCTTCTCCGGGTTTAAGCATTCCTAATCCGGACATGTTCTCGCTTCCTCCACCTTTTGGCAAAATATGTATGATTGCATCAGATCCATCAACCATGTTCCAGTTTATATTTGGAACATTTTTCCCAACGTTTGTCTCTGTGTTCTTGCCGGTGAAAGGATCTGTCGTATTTGAACGTAAAGGCAACGATGCCGTTACTTTCTTGGTGGCTTCTAACATCGCAGAATAAAGCTCTTTTGCAAACGGAAAATCAAATCCCAGATCCACATAAAAAGTCATTGTGCCAGTATCCTGGCAAATCGGTAATTTATTTGACTTTGCAAAATCTATGTTTTTTAAAATTGCATTTAGTTGGGATAGAGTAGTTTCATTCTTTTCACCCGTTTTTGCATTTTTTAAAAAATGTATAACATCTTCAGGCAACTCAGTTTCAGCTTTTTCAATTGCTCTTGCTAACTCTAAAACTAAACTTTGCTGATTCATAGTTGTATAGTAAATAGATATTAAGATAAATAATTTGTTATTTCATTTTTTCAGCCACATTGCATACTCTTTAGCATAATAAGTTATTATCAGGTCTGCTCCGGCTCTTCTAATCGCAGTTAACATCTCTGCAACTACCTTTTTCTCATCCACCCATCCATTCTTTGCTGCTGCTTTAACCATAGAATACTCCCCGCTTACATTGTAAGCGGCAATCGGCAAATCGAACCTAGCCCTTGCTTTTGCTATTATGTCAAGGTAAAACAGTGCGGGTTTAACCATTATTATATCTGCGCCCTCTTCAATATCCAGTTCTATCTCTCTCAATGCTTCTCTACCATTTGCATAGTTCATCTGATACGATTTCCGATCTCCAAACCCTGGCGTAGATTCGGCAGCGTCTCTAAACGGCCCATATAGATTAGATGCAAATTTAGCACTGTACGCCATTATTGGCAGAAGTTTATATCCATTTTCATCCAGCTCAGATCTTATCGCGTGTACTTGCCCATCCATCATGCCGCTTGGCGCTATTATGTCCACTCCAGCTCGAGCATAACTCAATGCAATTTTCTTGTAATTTTCCAGAGTTTCATCATTTAATATCTTATTATCTTTTACGAGCCCACAATGCCCGTGAGATGTGTATTCGCACATGCAAAGATCCGCAATGACCAGCACGTCAGTGTTTTCTTTTAAGAGCCTGATACTTTTCTGTATAACGCCCTGGTCATCATATGCCTGAGATCCCAGTTCATCCTTGCAGGACGGTATGCCAAATAATAAAACGGCTTTCACACCTGAATTCAAGATACTGTTAACTTCATCTACCACACCATTCAGAGGATATCTGAATATGCCTGGCATAGAGGATATCTCTCTCTTCTTAGATAGGTTTTCGTCAATAAATATAGGTTGTATCAGTGATTTTAAAGATACTTCGCTTTCAGTCACCATGTTTCTTAGTGTCTGATTTTCGCGTAACCTTCTCATTCTCGTTGTCGGATACATCTTTTTCAGCTCCAAATACATATTTTAATACTGCTATTTTATCATGATCTCCTTCTACAAAAATCTTTTTTATTCTTTTGGTCTGCTGTGCAAGAAGCTTATTTGTCAATGATCTAGCAAGATTTTCAATAATTTCTATGTTGTTAGCTCCGATTTTAGTAACAGTCTCTTCAATTTCCTCATTTTTTATCTTTTCTGCATTTTTATAGAGCTCGGAGATTATATTGTCTAATTCAAAATTTTTCAGTTTTTTAGATACTGATATTATATTTTTTTCTATGATACTTTCAGCCTTACTGATCTCTAGCTTTCTGGACTCTATATTTTTGTTTACAAATTGTTTTAGCTCTTCCAGATCTACATATTCTGGATTTTGAGCAGAATCTACATTTCTAGGGTTTCCTAAATCTATAACCAACCTTGGAAGTGCTCCTTGCTTCTCAAATTTTATAATCGGTGAAGTAACATATACTGCAGTAATAATACATTCATAGTCTGAAATTTTTAGATCTTTTAATGGTACATATTTTATATTAAACTCATCTGCGATATTCTGTAATTTGACTATGTCCCTCCCACAAACTGTTAAATCTACATTTTTAGCGCTTAGATATTTTATCAGCGTTTTTCCAACTTTGCCATAGCCTATCACACAAATCTTTTTTAAATTCTGCATTTTGGATCTTTCTTCAAGTAATCTTATAGCACTCTGTGGTATTGATATTATCCCGTTTGTTATTTTTGTATTCTCTCTTACTTCTTTACCAGTGCTCAAAGATTTCATAAATATATAATTCAGCACTTTTCCAGAGGTACCATCTTTTCTTGCTGTTTCAAGTGCTTCTTTTACCTGCCTTTGTATATCCTGCTCACCTATGACCATGGAGTCTATGCCTGAACATACACGCATCAAGTGTTTTACAGTATCAGTATTTTCTAAAAAGAATACATTAGCTCCTAATGTTTTAGATAAAGATTTAAATTTGTTTTTTACAGGCTCTACGTTTGTTACATTCAAATACACTTCTAACCTATTGCAAGTCCTCAAAATTAAATATTCTTTAACATCTGCATCTGTTAAAAAATGATATAGAAAAGCATCGTCTAATCGTGTCCAAGCTTCAAGCTCATTCAGTGTCAAAAATTTATATGTGGCATGAACACTCATTATACTCATTCTATGCCTCCTATTTTTTTTGCTATTATCTCTGCATTTTGTAAATTTCCTATCTTAATATTATGCCAGAATTCTTCATTATTTAATATCTCATTAAACAATTTTTTTCTTGCTTCATAATCTCTGATCTTTATAGTTTCTCTAACTTTTTTTAATATCTCAAGTGCTGGCATGTAAATTTCTATCTGTCCTGCTATCTTATCTCTCAAAAATACAGAAAAAGAGGGAATAGTTCCTGAACTTGATATGGAAACAATAATATCCCTCTTTTTAAGTATGGCGGCAAATATTGCAGAGCTTTCTCTGAAATCTACCCTGTTACACAATATGTTATATTTATTACATAATTGCTCAGAGAGTTCATTTAATTTTTTGTCGTTTGTGGCTACTATCACCAATACTCTTCCCGCCATAAATGGTTCCAGATCCTTAGCCTCATTAATTTTTAATTTTATTTTTTCAATATCAAATTTATTAAAATCTTCTATAAACTTTTCTGAAATAACAGTAATATCAGCTCCGAACTCTGAAAGAATCTTCACTTTTCTCAGTGCTACTACACCGCCACCTATTACGAGGACGGTCCGACCTTTCAGGTTTAGCATGATTGGAAATAGCTTCATACCTTAGTGCCACCCCGTTTATATTTTTTTAATGTTTTCAGTACTTTGTAATTTATCTCGAGATTATTTAATTTCTCCAAAAACGCGTTTAACTCAGATTCATTTTTAAAATGTGTCATAGCATAGAAAGGATATGAAAAATTTGCAGGGGTCTCTCTTTCATAAAAATGAGTCACATTTTTAGTTTTACATATCTCATTAATTGATTTTTCAATATTTATAGATATTTGCATTGCTATTAAGGCATTAACTTTGTAACCTAACTTTTCATAGTCAAGCTCGGCACTGAGCTTTATGATCTTCTTTTCTGCCATTAATTTTTTAATTTCTTTCAGTACCTCTTCCTTACTCGTATTCAATATCTCTGCCAAAGTGCTGTAAGGATCTTCTGTAATTGGCAATCCTTTATTTAAGATAGTGGCCAGGTTAATCATATACATCAAACTCTACATTTAATTTATAAAGCTTTTTAGATAGTAATATCAACATGTTTTTAACACCTTTCATATCCTGTATCTCGGATATAATATTCTCAAATTCCTTTTTAGACTTTGTTGAAATCGTAAACCAGATACTGTACTCATCATCTCTTATATAGTTATGTGATACCTCTTCATAAGTATTTATTGCCTCTGCAATTTTATCTTCTAGTTCTTTTTCTACTTTTAATGCAATTAAAGCCTTGATTGCCTTAGAACTACGAACGTATTTGGGAGATATTTTTAATATATACCCTGCATCATATAGAGCCTTTACCCTGCTAAAAAGTTCAATCTTTGATATTCCCAATTTTTCACTTAACTCTAAGTATGGGTCTGAACACACGGGAAACTCTTCTTGCATTAACGCTAGTATTTTTTTGTCAATCATTTCCATTTTTAATCGCCTCGGGCATAAAACTACAAAGCGGATCCTCTGCCATATAATCTCCATATATTGCATAGGCTCTGGCCCTTGATCCACCACATATATACCTGTATTCACATATCCCACATTTTCCCTTTAACTTATCAGGATTACGCAAAAGATTGAATATTTCAGATTTTCTGTATAATTCTACGATATTGCTATTCTTCACGTTTCCAGCATATTCTGGCAAAAACCCTGTAGGATTTACCTCGCCAATATGCGAGATGAACATTGTGCCCCTTCCGTCAGTAACACCCCTTCCTTTCTCATCACGCATTATTGTCTTTTCAGCTGCACCGTTCTGCAGCTTTACACGATTGTAGAAAGGTGCTTCTGTCACCTTTATCTTGTACTTTATATTTTTACTCATCGCGTAAGTTTCTTTTAAAAAATGCTCTGCCTGGCTACTCTCAATCATCATAGATTCCTGGGCCCTTCCTGTCGGTATTAAAAAAAACAGGTCCCATGTATCAGGCTCTAGCTTTTCCAGCAGTTCTGGCATCTTTCTTAAATTTTCAAGATTGAAATTGCTGACAGTAGTGTTTATCTGAAACCTCACTTCATATTCCTTCAATAATGAAATGATCTGCAGGGAAGTATCAAATGTGCCTTTTATACCACGCCATGCATCATGTACTGCTGCATCTGCACCGTCAAGGCTTATTGCCACCGTTTTAACACGTTCTGCAATCTTTTCTATTTTCTTTTCTGTTACCAGTTTAGTACCACTAAAAGCAATGTTAGTAATAAGATTATGATAATTAAATATGTCAATGACATCAAATATGTCTCCACGCATCAGGGGGTCTCCGCCAGAGATTATCACGATAGGCCAAGGCCTTCCAAAGCTCTCTAGTTCACTGGCCAATTTATCAATCTCTACCAGATTCAACTCTCTCGGATCTCTGTTAAATACCGCATTTGCCCTGCAATGTTTACAAGAGAGCATGCATGCTTTCGTAGCCTCATAAAATACAATCATTGGTCGTTCATCAAAGTTCATTTTTTCCATTCCTCTGGTATCTCGGTGGAAATCTCAGCCTCAGTCAAATAACAATCTGGATCTTCGCTCCATATATCATTATTATATCGCAATGCCCTTAATCTAAAGCCACCGCAAATGTCCTTAAAATTGCATCTTCCACATTTTCCTTTTAGATTCTTAACCTTATTATCTCTCAGTTCTTTTACTGTTCCATCACTATTCTTCCATATGTCACTGAACTTCTTATTTTTTACGCTACCCATATCAAGATCCCACCAGAACTGATTGGGATGTACATTACCCAAGGGATCAATATCTGCAACCTTTATCCCGCTGTTATCTCCACCTCTTCTTTTTAACAGAGTATATACCTGCTTTGCAGCTTTTTCATCCTCTTTATAAGTTTTTAAGAACGCGTACACACCATCTGCAGGATTATCTACAGTTAGAATTTCCATGTTCAGATGCTCATTGTTAACCTCATACGCCTTGTCTATAAGATAATCTATAATTTCTCTTCTCTTACCATTATCTATATCCTTTACATTTGATCCCCTACCTACAGGCACAAGATGATAAACGCAAAACCTATCTATTTCCAGTTCTTTAGATAACTGGAATATTTTATCTAAATCTTCATAGTTATCATTTGTAACGGTAAATCTTATGCCAGAAAGCATGCCGCCCTTTTTAACCGCTTTTATTCCCCTTATTGCTTTTTCAAATGCGCCATTAACTCCCCTGAAGGCGTCGTTTCTATCTTTCCAGCCATCTAGGCTTATCCCAACATATTTTATACCCGCTTCCGCCATTTTCATAGCAACGTTATCAGTGATAAGTGTACCATTAGAAGATAATGTAACTCTTATTCCTTTACTGTTTGCATAACTTGAAAATGCAAGCAGATCTGGATGCATATAAGGCTCACCGCCAGAAAATATAATGACTGGTAACTTCATGGCAGCCAAATCATCAATCGTGCTAAATATCTGCTCATTAGACAATTCGTTTGGGTTTTTATATGGAGTGGCTGAAGCATAGCAGTGTATGCACTTTAAATTACATGAAAATGTTATGTTCCAGAATATCGTAGCGAGATTTTTTCTGTACCTTAAAAGACTAGAATCAGTTTCTTCTTTAAATCTATGTTCATCCAGTGTCCTGCTCACTGTTCCATATTTAAACAATATTTGATTTAATGCAATCATCTTCTTCTCTAAATTTGAACTCTATATTAAATTTTTTTATGATCAATACTTTAAATAAAAATTGTCATATTCTATTCATTTTTCATTAGCATATAGCGAAAACTGAGAAATATTTATATACATGTAAGTAAATATCTGTCTGACAAAATTATGACATACAGAAAAGAAGGTGAATAATTTGAAAACGCTAATAAAAAATGTGATAGGGGACAGTTATGTAACCCCTAATCAGGGACAAACACAGCAACCGATACCAAAATCGCAAGACGATGAAGAGCTAGCTAAGTTAGTAGAACAGCTTAAAGTAAACATTAAGATTATAGGATGTGGCGGTGGTGGATCCAACACAATAAATAGGCTAACTGAAGCAGGAGTATATGGCGCGACTTTAATTGCAGCTAACACAGATGCTCCACATTTGTTGCAGGTTAAATCAAACAGGAAAATTCTGCTTGGTAAGAGAACTACCAGAGGACTTGGAGCTGGCGCAGATCCTATGGTCGGTGCAGAATCTGCAAAAGAGGCAGATGAAGATTTGAGAGCATTGGTTTCAAGATCAGACATTGTATTTGTTACCGCGGGTATGGGTGGCGGTACTGGTACAGGATCGGCACCATATGTTGCGCAACTTGCAAAAGAGAATGGCGCACTGGTTATTGCGATCGTGACAATCCCGTTCACAGCCGAAGGTAAACTAAGAATGGAGAATGCGTTGTGGGGAATAGACAGACTCAAAAAATATGCAGATACTACAATAGTAATTCCTAATGACAAACTTTTAGAGCTAGTACCAAATCTTCCATTAGATCAGGCATTCAAGGTCGCAGATGAGGTACTGATGGAAGGATTGAAAGGATTGACAGAGATAATTACCAAGCCAGGCTTAGTAAATCTAGATTATTCAGATATCAAAGCAGTTATGGATAAAGG
>JAVYRZ010000012.1:28840-31139 GCA_038729465.1 Thermoplasmata archaeon | reverse complement strand
CTTTTTTCAAGAAATTTAGCAAAATTGTAGATTATAGTGCTGGCAACCCTTACACAAAGTGGTTTTTGGATGGAAAGATCAACATTGTTTACAATACAGTTGAGAGATTTAAAGACAGTGATAAAATCGCAATTAAATATGAGAGTGAAAGTGGAGAAATAGAATATATCAGCTTTAAAGAGCTGGACATCATGACTGGAAAGCTTGCCGGAGCAATGCTAAACATGGGCGCGAAAAAAGGAGACCGGATCGGCATATATATGCCAATGATCCCTGAAGCAGTGATTGCCATGTATGCCATTATGAGGTTTGGCGGCATCGCAGTGCCGATATTTTCAGGGTATGGGCCGGAAGCTATAAGAACAAGAGTGGAAGATGCAGGCATTAATATTTTATTTGTGGCAGAAAGCTATGAGAGAAGAGGAAAAACTGTTAAGATGATAGATAATGTTAAAGCTTTAAAAGATATTCATTTCATAGTATCTTCCAAAACCATAATGAGCTTCAAGGAGCTCATAGCTCAGGGAAATTATGTATCAAGCGTGCAAACAGACAGTGATGATCCAGCTTTGATACTTTACACTTCCGGCACTACTGGAAAGCCCAAAGGCACAATACACACGCACGGTGGCTCATTTATAAATATAGTTAAAGAAGTGAAATATTATCTAGACTTTAAAGATTCTGACACACTGATGTGGGTCACGGATCTTGGCTGGATGATGGGGCCATGGTCAGTCTTTGGTGCTAACAGTCTTGGCGGATCAGTTTTTTTGTATGATGGAGCAGTAGATTATCCTGAGCAAGATCGACTCTGGCAAATAATAAAAAACAATAATATCACAATTCTGGGAATATCCCCCACATTAGTAAGGACCATGAAAGCCAAAAACATAAAAAATAAAATGGAGGGAATAAGGGTATTTGGCTCTACGGGAGAGCCATGGGACGATGAAAGCTGGTTATGGCTATTTGAGCATTTGGGGGATAGAAAAGTGCCCATTGCAAACATATCAGGTGGTACAGACATAATAGGCTGTTTTTTAGCATCTACACCGGCAATGTCGCTCAAGCCAAGGTGCCTTTACCGAGGACTGGGAATGAATGTTGCAGTTTTTGACGAATCGGGGAGAGAGGTCGTTGATCAGGTTGGATATCTAGTCGCAAAAAAGCCAGTGCCGTCAATGACGCACGGATTATGGAACCAGGAAGAAAAGTATATAGAAACTTACTGGTCAAAATTCAAGGATGTATGGTTTCATGGAGACTGGGTAAAACAGGACAAAGACGGCTATTTTTATATTTATGGCAGAGTCGATGATGTAATAAAGGTTGCAGGAAAGCGAGTTGGCCCTACAGAGATTGAGAATATTGTTCTGAAAATTGAGCATGTGAAAGAATGCATTGCTATAGGCATACCAGACTCTATTAAAGGTGAGAGCATCGGCATATTATATACCGGTGCTAATGATGATTATACAAAGGGCAAAATAAAAAGCAGCATTGAAAAAGAGCTGGGGAAACCGTTTTCTCCTAGCTTGGTAGTTTTTGTGCCTGAGCTGCCAAAGACAAAAAATGGAAAGATAATGAGAAGAATTGCAAAAAGTGCATTTTTAGGAAATGATGTGGGAGATGTATCCAATATTGACAAAATTGAAGTTATTGACGAAATAAAAAAAATAGGAAAAAGATCTTAAATTTCTATATTCAGATCCAGTTTTTCAGTTAATTCTTTGTACCTGTTTCTTATAGTTACCTCTGTAACTCCTGACACATCAGCAACCTCTCTCTGCGTTCTTCGATCTTTTGCCATGACTGCAGCTATGTATATTGTGGCAGCAGCTACGCCTGTAGGCCCTCTGCCAGAAGTAAGTTCTTTCTCTTCTGCTTTTTTTAGAATCTCATATGCATATTTTTTAACGTCTCCCTTCAAATTTAATTTCAGGCAAAAACGCTCTATATAATCTTCAGGCTTTGAAGGAAATATGTTTAATTGAAGAATTCTGCCCATAATTCTGTAAGTTCTTCCAATATCTTTCTTCTTGATCTTTGTCACGTTTGCAATCTCTTCAAGAGTTCTGGGCACGTTCAGCATTCTGCATGCACCGTAAATTGATGCAGCTACCACACCTTCTATGCTTCTGCCACGGATCATGTTCTCATTCACAGCCTTTCTGTAAATCAGTGCTGAAGTTTCACGCACATCTTTCGGTATTCCAAGGTTAGAGCACATCCGCTCCATATCTTGCAACGCCTGCGACAGGTTTCGCTCTGCAGCATTAGAAACCTTGATCCTCCT
>JAVYRZ010000012.1:24800-28745 GCA_038729465.1 Thermoplasmata archaeon | reverse complement strand
CATCTATCCACGCACGTTTATCTTTTTTCTTTTCCTCCATTTCTATCACCAACATATAGTTTATCTTTAATTTTTGTGCTTGTTAGGGATACATTGATATATGGATTTGAAACAGGACCATAGATCTTCGTAATTTTTCCAACCACTTCACCAGATTCATTATATACCAGTTCCTGCTCTTTGGGAACGAGTGAAGCCTTAACTACCACCCTATCATTAGTTTTGTTAATTAGATACCCTAACAATGTTAATGTTTTATGCATAAATATAATAATATGTTTTACTATTTAAACCTTACGCAAAATAAAAAAGTAATATTAAAAATGAAAGGTTACTCTATCTTATATTTTTCCACTCTTTTATATAGCTGTTTCCATAGTAATCTATTGAATGAAAGGACGGTTATAATCATAAAGAACAGATATACTAGATTTAACATGATGTTTGTGTTGTGGTATGTGGCAATATCTATAAGCGAACCAAGGCCAATTACACTGTATACAACTCCGTTAATAGCAATGTATTCAGATATTATTAAAGCATTCCAACCTCCGCCCCAGCCAGTAATGCTGCCTGTTATGATGGACGGGTATATGCCGGGTAAAAATACTTTTTTGAGATAGAGCCACCTTTTAAATTTAAAGCTTTTAGAAACCTCAGTTAAGTCAGCAGGGAAATTGCTCATTCCCCCAAGCACATTAAAAAGTATGTACCACTGCATACCGGTCATGATTAAAAAAATAGAGATCAGATTCAAACCCCCTGGAAATTTCAAGAATATGACTACAATAAACGGGAAAAGAGCCGTTGCAGGAATAGATGCTAAAACTTCAAATATGGGTGTCAAGATCTGATTTGCTTTTTTGTGCGAGATCATATAATATGATACTGGCAGAATCCATGCTAGAGAGATCGCATATGCTACGGCCATTCTCATCGATGAAAGTACTATTGCCAGCGGTATAACAGTCATCTGGTCTATCTTTATCTTTGCCAGATCTGCTAAAAACTGGTTGAAATTTGCTACAAAACCAAAAATTATCGCTGCAATTATAAACAGTAAAAGAAAGATCCAGGCCCATTTCATGTACTTGAATTTCATGCCAATCTTTCTTATTCTAAATCTTAATATTTTATTAAATGCATTCTTAACATAATCTGTGATGATTTTTACTCTTGGTAGATAGGACAGAAATTTCAAAAAATAAAATTTTTGATAGGTCTGTGTATCTTCTACTTCTTCATATTTATACTTTGTAGAAGTTATTGTGAGAGGTCTCCATATAAATATGTCCATGGAAATTATAATAATAACAAGCGTTCCAAGTGCCAGTAATCCAAGATATATGTGGTTTGAAGATACCTCTTCCCACATAAAGCTGCCCAATCCAGGTAATGTATAACTAACATTTCCAAGGGATATGATCTCAGCAGCAAACAGGAAATACCAGCCGCCAGCCCATGACATGATGCTATTGTAAACGAGTTTAGGAATCATTGCTGGAAAGTATAAGACCCTGAACAATTGTCCTCTCCTGAGATTAAATGATTTTGCAGAATCTGATATCTGCTGCGGTATTGTTATAATTGATTCATACACCCCAAACGCCATGTTCCATGCCTGACTTGTGAATATCAGGAATATAGAAGCTAACTCTACGCCAACGGCAGTGGGAAGAAAAGCGATCAAGGCAAACATTACAACAGGAAAAAATCCTAATATAGGGACAGATTGAAGAATGTCTAGAATAGGGATCATTATTCTCTCATTTCTCTTGCTTCTGGCAGCATAAAAACCGTATACCACAGAGAAGGCAAACGATAGGATATATGCTGCAAGCATCCTGCCAAATGAATAAAGTGCATAAAGCAGCACTGTAGCATCCTCATTTATCGAAAATAGAGAAAAGAAAAAAGCCAGCAGGATCACGAAAATCACATAGAACAAGATCCTTTTGTTCATATAAATCACTAAGTCTAAGTGGCTTTAAAATGTGATGTAATAATCCCTTATTAATTTTTTCAAAATTTTTTAGAAAGATAATTTATGGCTGATAAAAAAATGGATCTACCATAATCCTTGCCATTTCCCCTCTTCCATTCTGGGTGCTGGTATTCAAAAAACGCGCGTTCAGGATGCGGCATCAAGCCCATAATAGTACCAGTGTCATTACATAACCCAGCGATGTTGTAAATAGAGCCGTTCGGGTTCCATGGATAGCTAGTGTAATTGCCAGACGGGTCAACATACCTGAAAGCAATCTGATCGTTTTCAATGAGTTTGTCCAATAACTTATTGTCAGAAAGCAAGAACTTCCCCTCTGCATGAGCAATTGGAAGTGATATGATCTGGTCATCATAGTTCTTATTGAATATGCATTTTCTGCTTTCTTTTTTCAAGTATATCCACCTGCACTCAAACAGGTTAGAGTCATTAGTGGTCAGGACAGCCTGCGGGATCTTGCTGATCTTTGTGTTAATGCCAGGCAATATGCCGAGCTCCAATAGAATTTGAAAACCGTTGCATATCCCAAGTATCGGTTTTCCCTCCTCTATGAATTTAACAAGATCTTTTTCTATTAGCCCTTTGATTCTCGCAGCGAAAATGGCACCAGCCCGAACATAATCTCCTGCAGAAAAACCGCCCGGTATGTAAAGCATCTGGTAATCTTCAAGGTCTTTTCTTTTCAATTTCAGTTCATTGAGATGAACGTAATCTGGAGCGCCACCTGCGTTCTTGAACGCTAGATAAGCTTCCTCATCGCAGTTTGTGCCCTCAATTCTCAATATTGCAATTTTAGGGATCATTGTGAGAAGGATAAGATACTCAAAATATTAAAATTTATTTAATACTGATCCATATCATAATTTTTAGAAATATTTAAATATATATTAGATATGTCTAATCTCTATGAACCATCATGGTAAGGGAATCTTAAAGAATATCGTGTTAATGGCTTTAAGAAAGGAAGATCTGACGGCGTACGAGATACGAAAAAATATTAAGAATAGTACATTCAATGTATATGAACCAAGCAGCGGCGTGCTATACCCCATATTGAAGTCTCTGGCAAATGATGGACTTATAGAAGTATCTCAGAAAGAGAACCGGAAATATTATGGAATAACAGAGAAAGGAAAGAAATCGGTTATTGAGAAGATGGACCGGTTCAAAGATATCATGGAGTCAGAAAAAGAAAAATACAAGTGTTACGGGAAAATAGGAATGGAGCTCGAAATGCTACATAAGACTATTTTTACTATGGATGAGCCAAAGATCGCTGAAAACAATGAAAAAATATTGAAGATATTGAGAGATGCCGAAGATAAACTAAAGGAGCTGTGGTAAAATGAAAATGATAAAAGTGAAAGATGTTGGAAATGTATACGAAGGAAATGTCAATGTAATTAACTTGAAAAGGTGAATTAAAATGCAAACTATGATTAAGACAATTGATCTTACAAAAATTTACAACGGAAAAATAAAAGCGGTAGATAAGTTGAACATAGAAATATATGAGGGAGAGATATATGGGCTACTGGGCCCAAATGGAGCTGGGAAGACAACAACAATCAATATGCTTACAACCAGAATCTCTGCTACGTCTGGCAGTGCGACAGTGGCAGGCATGGATATTACTAGAGATTCGCTTGCGGTCAGAAAGATCATTGGAGTTGTTCCACAGGATCTCACCACAGACGAAGATTTGACAGGAAGGGAAAATATGGCATTGGTTGCACAATTTTATGACATACCGAAAGCAGTTTATAAGGAGAGAATTGAAAATCTACTCAGGCTGGTAGACATGGAAGAACCAGCAGACAGGCTGGTACGTACATACTCTGGAGGAATGAGAAAGAGACTTGAGCTCATAGTAGGATTGGTAAACGAACCAAAGATACTGTTTCTCGACGAGCCTACCCTTGGGCTTGACGTCCAGACAA
>JAVYRZ010000012.1:17055-24701 GCA_038729465.1 Thermoplasmata archaeon | reverse complement strand
CGCAGACAGGCTGGTACGTACATACTCTGGAGGAATGAGAAAGAGACTTGAGCTCATAGTAGGATTGGTAAACGAACCAAAGATACTGTTTCTCGACGAGCCTACCCTTGGGCTTGACGTCCAGACAAGAACGCAAATGTGGAACTATGTGAGAGATATACAGAAGAAACTTGATGTTACTATTATTTTGACCTCTCACTATCTGGAAGAAATAGATGCCCTTGCAGATCGCGTATCTATAATTGACGATGGCAAGGTAAGAGTTACAGGAACACCTCAAGAGCTCAAAGAATCGCTAAAGGGGGATATAGTGACAGTGACATTTAAAACTCAGAAGGATGCGGAAGAAATGAAAAATATAAAAAATGTAATAGCAGTTGAAAACTCTGGGCCAAATAGCGTAAGAATCAAAGTTGATAACGCAGACAGTACTTTGCCTGATATTATAAATTTCATATCTGAAAAAAAACTTGCTACCACGAAACTTATAGTGCAGAAACCATCGCTTGACGAGGTGTTTCTTGAATATACTGGCAGAGATATAAGAGAGGGAGAAGCAGGAGAGAGTAGAAAGATGATGATGAATTTGAAGAGGGTGAGAAGATGAGCGGGCTAGGGCCTCTTACAGTAAGAGAATTAAAAAAGTGGTACAGAAATCCAGTATTTTTTATCACGGGCATGATACAACCATTCTTCTGGATTGCACTTTTTGGAAGCGCATTTGATATTACCAAATTTTTCCCGGGAGCCAGCTCTCTGGTGCTGGGTGGTGCGCCTAACTATATTACCTATATAGTAGGCGGGGTACTTACTATAACTGCGCTATTTACCGCCATGTTCGCAGGCACACAAATAATATTTGACAGAAGACTTGGACCAATGGGCAGATTTCTGTCATCCCCTATAAGAAGGAGCTCTATAGTATTCTCTAAAATATTTTCTGCGACAATAAGAGTGCTTCCACAAGCATTGATACTGGTAATAGCTGCTATATTAATCCCAAACGGACTTAAATTTGTGAACGGATTCAGCATATTTGATGGCCTTGTAACAGTGACAGCAATAATACTCGTATCTTTGATCTTTGCATCAATTTTCAGCGTGATTGCCATTAGAATGACAAACATGAACTCTATATTCGGCATTGTTAACCTGGTAAATTTGCCACTTCTTTTTGTAAGCTATGCCATGTTTTCTCCTTCAATGATGGCAAGCTGGCTATCTGATGTAGCACAGTATAACCCAGTATCTTGGTCTGCAGAGGCAATCAGAATGGTAATTATTAATGGAACCCTTACTACTTCACAGTGGATACAGGTCGGACAGTGGCTTGGTGGCCTGGCAATTATCGCTGCTTTGATCTTAAGTTTAACAGCATATTTAGCCGAGAAAGAAATAAGAGATTAAAAGCTCCATTAATTTAATTTTTTTTACAAATTTTTCTCTCTATTTTTGAAAAACTCTTCAATCTCTTTTTTTATATTTTCAGATTTTGATGCATCGATATACTCTTTGAAATAGGTTATACGACGGTCAAGAATGACTGCAAAACCACGATCGGTCTCAGACCTGATCATTCTGCCGATCGCCTGCAACATCTTTCTAGTAGCTGGAGCCTTAACTGTGTACAGATACCCGAACTCCTTACCGAATTTTTTGGTGTAATACTCTTCCAACGCCTTCTGTTTTACTGTTGGTTTAGGGTATGGTATTCCTACAATTATCACCAGTTCCAGTTCTCCTTCTGGAAAATCCAGGCCTTCACTGAATCTGCTTCCTATGACAGTTACGAAAGTGCCACCTTTCTTCTTGAACAGATTTACAAGTCTGACAAAATCTTTCTGTTTGAGCTCTTTTGTGTCAAGGTATAAGTTACCAGGAATATCCAGCCCGATCTTCAGCATCTTGTCCAGTACCCTATATGATGGGAAAAATACAACACTGTTTCTCTTTGATGCCGATAATATTTCTTTAATATATCTCCTGATCTTCTTTAATTCTGTGTTATCTTTTTCAATAACATCATATTTGGTAGTAATGTCTTCTATATATTTTATTTTCAGGTTTTCTGAAGAGAAGGGAGAGGGATATACTTTTTTGATAGGAACAAGCTCTGTAAATATGTTTGCAGTATATTCATCGAGGGGCTTTAAGGTGCCGGACATATGAATGGAAACATATGTGTTTTCGACAGCACTTGTAATAGGGGTAGGGTCTAGTGAATAGATCTCTAACTTTAAATCATCGTCACCTGAGATTAACTTGATCATATCATCACTATCCTCATCAAACCAATCTAATAAGAAAGAGGCGGTGCTGTATATGTAAGATCTAGGCAACTTATCAGAATCTAATTTTTTGAGCCTTATCTTTTCTCCGAATTTTTTCAGCTCTTTCAAATATTCCCTGATCACCACAGAGTTCTTTTTTGAAAGATCCATCAACAGCTCTTCGAATTCAGAGCCTATTATTGTAGCCTCTTCATTTCCAGCAAGCAGATCACTGCCCAACCTGTTCATAGCCTCTTTTACAATCTCTGAAAACTCTGAAGACTTGATATTTTTATAATTGAACTCTCCATATTCCACAATCTCACTGTCAAACCTCTGCAAGATCTTGATGCTCAATGCTAGCGATCGCTCCTCTCTGGCAAAATCTGGTACATTATGTGCCTCATCCACTATAAGTATTATATCTTTAATATCGCACTGCATCCATTCTAATATCTTTGCCCTGATAAACGGATCAAAGAAATAAGGATATGAAGCTACCACGAGATCTGAATTTCTTAATGCAATCTTCATTGTTTCGTAAGGGCAAACTCTCAAAAATTTTGCATGCTCTACCACCTCTTCTGCGGTCGCAAGCGTTGAATTCTGAAAATCGATTAGCTTTTTTCCGTTATCTTTCATGAAATTATAATAGTATTCACATGCTTTAGCGCTGTTTTTCAACACTTTTTTTTTCAAGTTTTCACATATGAGGCTTAGCTCTTCCGCACCCCCCTCTTTCAACTCTCCTTCGGTAGCAAGCATACAATAATTGTTTCTTCCCTGCAATGGAAAGGCTCTGAAATCCAGATATTTTCGAAGTGCTCGTGCCTCTTTCAGAACCTGGATCTGCTGGCTGTTGGTCCTGGTAACATATACAACTTTTTTATGATTTTTAAGCGCGAATTCTAATACCGGCGCCAAGATCACGATAGTTTTTCCTGTGCCGGTAGGCGCCTCAAATACAAAATGCATTTTCGAATTGAGACACGTCTTGATATCCTCTATAATCTCGTTCTGTCCCAGCCTCGGGGTGTATGGAAATATATCATTCATCATATCAATCATTTATTATTTTTTGAGAAAATAATAAGCAATTTGAAACATTGTTATGCGGTTCTGAAATTTCTGTACAGTTATATGGCTAGGTCGGCAAAAATCCAGTAATTTTATTTTCATGAGATACTACTATTGAAAGGTATTTTTACATGAGATGTTTTGATAGACATGTTATCTAAATCTTTTTTGTAAGTCTTACCCGGCAACTTGTAAGCAATTTTTCTGGATAAAAATGCATAATTTTCCATTTTTGTTTCCTGATTAGAATATACTTTTTTCATTTTAATACCTCAAATGAACATTGCTACTTATTATATTAATATTTTTTATTGATAATGGAAACAGCTATTTTCTGCTATTGCAAAGACTATTATATTTAGGAGATTTTCTGGTTGAAATATCTGAAATTACTACAAATGAGCATGGAAAGACATTTGAAGAATCAAAAGGAGATGCAATCAGAGCAATTCAGAATGTTGAATCTGCTGCTGCCGCAACATACAATATTATGGGCAGTTACAATAAAAATATAGCCAACGGAATAGATGAAGAACTCATTCATGAGCCAATCGGTGTTTTTGCACTGGTATCTCCGTTTAACTTCCCGTTAATGATACCTTATTGGTTTATGCCTTATGCAATTGCCCTTGGAAATACAATGATAATGAAACCTTCTGAAAAGACACCACTTAGCATTGAAAAGTCCATGGAATTCATAAAAAAAGCTGGTATACCAGAAAATGTAGTACAACTGATAAATGGAGGAAAAGAGGCTGTAGATTACCTTCTAGAAAATAAAAAAATATCAGGCATAAGCTTTGTAGGATCAACACCTGTTGCCGAATATGTGTATAAAAAAGGTGTCTCTAATAGAAAGAGAGTCCAAGCAGGGGCGTCTGCAAAAAATTATATCTTAGTAATGCCAGATGCAGATATTGATAAATATATGAGCAACATAATTTCATCATTTTTTGGCAATGCTGGAGAAAGGTGCCTGGCTGGGGCAGTGCTTATGACATTTCCAGAAAATCATGATAAAGTATTGAAATCTTTCCTAGACCACGCTAAAAAATTAAAGATAGGATATGGAATGGAAAAAGATATAGAATTGACGCCATTAATCAGAAAAGAGCACAGGGAAAGAGTAATTAATTATATTGAAAGTGGCGTTGAAGAAGGGGCAGATATTATACTTGATGGCAGAAATTATAAAAATGAAAAATATCCAAATGGTTTTTTCATCGGTCCCACAATATTTGATTCAGTATCAAAAGACATGAAGATAGCTAGAGAAGAGATTTTTGGGCCTATAGCTAGCATAATGACGGCAAATAATTTTGATGAGGCAGTCGAAAAGATAAATGAAAGCAGATATGGAAACGCCTCGTCTATTTACACAGGCTCTGGATATTATGCAAGAGAATACTTTTCAAGAGTAAAAGCAGGAAACATCGGTGTAAACATAGGAGTAGCAGCCCCAATCGCATTTTATCCGTTTGGTGGAATGAAAGATTCATTCTTTGGAGACCTACATCCTCAGGGCGGTTTAGACCACATATTGTTCTTCACTGACAGCAAGATAATAATCTCAAGGTGGTAATCCAGAATTTTGATAAACTCTCTGAATCAAGGAAAATTGAAGTAATCATCTATTTCAAGTTCCTGCAACTTTGCCTTAGTGGGTATTCCTTCTACAGACCATCCTCTGGCTTGATAATATTCATCAACTAGTTTTTCGAATTTTTTCTTATCCACCGACATACCTGCACTGGGCCCATTTGGAATAGAATCCTTAAAAATCCTTTCAGGCAAGGTGTCATCGTTTCTCGTGAGATTGCATTTTAAATTGAAAATTTTTTGCAAGTTATAAGCTCTTTCAGAAGAATCCATCAGATCTTTCAATGAGATCTGAACCCCCAAATAATAAGAAATTGCATTCACTACCTTTTCTGGAATGAGAGACCCTCTAGAAAGTTTGCATATGCCAGTTAAATCAAAAAAAGTTGAAAAATCCTGCATGGTTTTAACCAGAGATCCTTTATTTTCATATGATTTTCTATCAACATTTTCAAATATCCAAAATTTGCCATTGAACTCAGGTGCGTAAACTAAAGAATCCAAGTGATCCCAGCCTCTCACGCTAGTGGCCGCCGCTAAGGCCATGCCATATAAACCACGAACATCATATGCTGGCGGTTCTAGGCTCTTTGAATGCATAGCAAAATCTCCACCAGCTTTAATTTTTTCTGACGCTCTCTTAACTCCGTCAGCAAGAAGAGCTCCCATACTACCTTCTCGGTAAGCCATTTTTTTAAGAAGTTTTACTGCTATACCCGTATCCCCAAAATTTATTTTTAAATCATTTAATATGTCTTTTGGAATAAGTTTTTTATCGAACGCTTCCATTGCCCAAGAAATGGTTAAACCTGCAGAAATGGCATCAATGCCAAGAAGATCAGAAAGGTAATGCAGATACGCAATATCCTCAAAATTTTTAATGTTAAGATTTGATCCTAACGAATATATTGTTTCATATTCGAGACCTTCAACATCAAATGCCCCATATTTTTTAGATTCGACATGTACATATTTACCGCAAGGTTTTGTGCATCCGGGACAAGGATGGTATTTCCAATCATATTTTTTAGTCCAGTATGCCGGATCAATTTCAGGTATTTCATTATCTTTAATATTATTGTATACCTCTTCAAAATAACCTTGTTGAAAATTTTTGGCTGGATAAACACCCAAAAATCTGTTTACCAAGTCAAGAGAGGACGCGGTGCCATACTTCATATCACTAATAGACCGAGGATCTTTTTTTAAAAGCTCCACGGCGTTCTTGATTTCTTCTTTGAACCCATCCGAATTTGATGGCTTTTGAAGTTTACCACTCTTAGCAACAATAAACTTAATTTTCTTAGAGCCCATCACTGCGCCTAAGCCGGTTCTTGCAGCCTGTCTGCCATCACATTCTATTGAAGAGATCAAACTTAAATTTTCCCCTGCTGGCCCTATAACAGCAGTTGCATAACCAGAGTATTTTTCATACAGCTTTTTTATGGTCTGCTTTGTATCAAGGCCATAAAAATCAGATGCATTC
Source organism: Thermoplasmata archaeon (assembly GCA_038729465.1). NCBI lineage: Archaea > Methanobacteriati > Thermoplasmatota > Thermoplasmata > Thermoplasmata archaeon. Next base: position 18,269 of record JAVYRZ010000012.1, on the reverse strand, counting down.
ACCATATTTATATCATCATCAATAACTATGCCAGTCCATTTGTCATAAGCACCTTTTACGGACAGTGCAAGAATATCTAGAGATTTTAAGGCTACGCCTAAATATGCACCTGCAACTGCTCTACCAACTCCCCCTGTTAAAGGAGATCTGGCCATGAATATAGTTTTACTGGCTGTCGGAAATCCAGAGCCTGTGAGAAGCCCAGGAAGAATAGCCAGAATATTTCCAGGTGAAAGACCGTCATACTCCCAAGTTTTTGCGTCATTAAGTATTTTTATACCTAAACCAGTTCCTCCAATGTACTTCTTGAGAGTCGATTTGTCTATTTCAGTTTTTCTATATGAATATTGATCTATTTCAAGTGAATATGCCATTTTTACCTCATTAATCACTTTTTATTTTCAACAGTACTCAGTGATTTTTCAAATATAGAAATTCCTTTGTCTATAAGATCGTCTTCTATAATCAATGGTGCCATAAATCGAAGAACATTAGAATAATGGCCACAGGTATGCATTAATACTCCTTGTTTAAACATCTCAGTTTTGATACTATTTGCTAGATCGCTTGAAGGTTCTTTGAGTTTTTTATCCTTGACTATTTCAACTCCTATCATATAACCTTTCCCTCTTACTTCTCCTATTATTTCACTATTTTCCGCAATTTTTTGAAATCTTTTTTTGATGTATTCTCCTTTACTGCTGACTCTCTCAAGAATGTCCGTATTTTTAAGGATATTTAGAACAGCATTTCCTGAAGCAAGGCCTAGAGGATTTCCTCTATAAGTACCAAGCCGAAAACCGGAAGGCAACTTATCATCATAATCATCTCTGAAAGCAACCATTGATAGCGGTATTCCATTTCCTATGCCCTTTGAAATGCACATTATGTCTGGAGTGATATTGTAATGTTCACTGGCCCAAATTTTTCCAGTTCTTCCTACGCCGGTCTGAACTTCATCAACAATTAAAGGTATGGAATATTTTTCTGTGATTTCTCTTAACATCGGAAGAAAATTATCTGGAGGAACGACATAGCCACCCTCCCCTTGGATAGGCTCAACAAGCACTCCTGCCAAAGGGCCAGGGCCTGCATATGGGTCTTTTATTACATATTCTAAAAGATCCATAATATATTTGCTCATCTCTTCTTCAGGAATTTTTGCAGGGAACCTATAAGCATAAGGAAAAGGAAGATAGTATACATTTTGTGGT
>JAVYRZ010000012.1:14534-16958 GCA_038729465.1 Thermoplasmata archaeon | reverse complement strand
GAAAACTTCCATATTCTCGATAATGGTAATTACCAGTAGCTCCCGCTATACCACCTGATATACCATGATAAGAACCTCCAAAAGCCAGGATAGTATGCTTTTTAGTCAGATATCTTGCCATGCTCGCAGCTGCTTCACAAGCATCTGCTCCCGTGGTTGTAAATAGAATTTTAGAATTTTCCCTCATCTTACCTGGAAGAGTTGATTCTAGAGTCTATAAAAATTTAATTCTTATTTCAGATGGCACTTCAGGAACGTGCATAATTTTATCAAGCTGATCAATAATTGCTTTTTTTATTTCTGGATGTGCATGACCCATGTTCAGAACAGCTACACCACCAAACCAGTCTATGTAAATATTTTCATCTACATCCTTGATTGTAGCACCTTTTGCTTCTTTAACAACAAATTTGAAAATCTTTGTGTACGTTCTTGCATTGGTCTCCATTTTATCTTGTTTTTTCAAGAGATCCAAAGAATTTTTACCTGGAGGCACATCTCTGATAAACGGAGCATTTTCAAAACTATATCTACTGTTACTCATATTTATCACAACTATTTACTACTAAAAGATAATACCTAAATAACATATTAAATTTACTATAAAAAAATCTTTTTGAGTAAGTCTAAAATAGATGATTAAACTAAAATTTAATATTTGAAAATCATAAGTGCATCGTCGGCTAAAAAGTATAGCAAGCGAGTCGGTATAAAAACAGTAATTTTTGCTTTTTGTAAGCGCCGCGGGGGAGATTTGAACTCCCGGTCCCACTTAAGAGAACCAGCTCTCAAGGCTGGCGCCGTTGTCCGCTTGGCTACCGCGGCAGTATAACTATGATAAATTCGCTGAGGTATAAAAAGTTAACATCAGAAAATTTAATCTAAACGATTTGCATATATTATATAAATGATAATTATAAAGCTTGGCGGTAGTGTAATTACAGACAAGGCAAAATACAGAAAATTCAGAAGCGAGATAGTGAGAAGGCTTATCACAGAGATACCCGACTCAGACCTGATCATTGTTCACGGAGCTGGCTCTTTCGGGCACATAATTTCAAAACAGCACTCTCTACAGAATGGATTAAACAATCAAAACTCACTGAAATTTGTGCAGGTGCAGAATGACATGATAGAATTGAACCTGAATATAATGAAAATTTTATTTGAGTCTGGGATTCCTGCCATATCATTACCAGCTCATTCTTTTCATGTATATCAGGAGGAATTCAATTTTGATATTTTTGAAAAGTTTCTGAAACTAGGATTTGTACCTGTAACTTATGGAGACATCATATTAAACTCAGAAAAAAAAGTTGCAATATGCTCTGGAGATTATCTTATTGAAAAGCTGGCAGGGCATTTTAAGCCTGAGCAGGTAATATTTGTTACTGACGTGGATGGAATATACACTAAAAATCCAAAACTCTATAAAGATGCAAAATTTATCAAAGAGTTGAGTTTAAATGATAGCATAGACACAGAGATGATCGTGGATGATGTTACGGGCGGGATAATGGGAAAATTAGAAACGATCAAGAAAATTATTGGCAATGTAGGATCTGTCACGATTGTTAACGGGCTCGTACCTGATAGGTTAAGAAATATAATATTGAAAAATGAAGAGATAAGTACCAAAATCAAGAGGTGAAATAAAATATGGCTGAAAACATTGAAAATAGAAAAAGCGAGCATGTTGAGATATCATTGAGAGAGAACGTAAATTCACATTATAATTATTGGGAAGATGTGGACCTGATCCATTATTCTATCCCAGATATAGATCTGGATAAAATAGACACTACCGTTTCAATATTCGGGAAGAAGCTAGATTATCCTATCATAATAGAGGGTATGACGGGGGGTTTTGCAAACGCTAAAAAGATCAATGAGAATCTGGGAAAAGCTGCAGAAAAGCTGAATATAGGCATGGGCGTGGGCAGTGAAAGAGCAATATTCAAGCACCCTGAAAATACGGATTCGTATGCAGTGCTGAAAGATCTGGATATACCGCTAAAAATATCAAATTTAGGAGTGCCTCAGCTTATTGCACAAAAAAACATAAAACCTTTTAATGAGACAGATATAAAAAAGGTGATGGAGATCATAAATGCAGATATAATAGCGTTTCACTTAAATTATCTGCAAGAGCTGGTGCAGCCAGAGGGAGAGCACAGGAGCAGGGGAGTATTGAATAGATTGAGCGATATTGCGCAGAGCTATCCAGTATTGGCCAAAGAGACTGGCGCAGGGGTGTCTAAAGAGATGGCATTGGCACTGAAAAAAGCGGGCGTGATAGGCATTGATGTTGGCGGTGCGGGCGGCACATCTTTTTCAGCGGTAGAATATTACAGAGCTAAAAGCAGGGCAGATAAGAAAAAAGAGATTTTGGGAGCGATATTCTGGGACTGGGGCATACCAGCG
>JAVYRZ010000012.1:12725-14436 GCA_038729465.1 Thermoplasmata archaeon | reverse complement strand
GCCAGCGTCTATTTACTCGATACGGAACATAGGATTACCTATAATAGGCAGCGGGGGTTTAAAAACAGGTCTCGACATCGCAAAAGCGATAGTGCTGGGTGCTGATGCGGGAGGCATAGCGCGTGAGCTGTTGCCTTATGCTACAAAATCTACTGAAAGTGTCATGGGAAGGATTGAAGAGATAATCTATGAATTAAAAGCTACAATGTTCCTAGTAAATGCCAAAAATATCAGAGAGCTTCAAAATAAGAGATTTATAGTGCATAACAGAACTAAAGACTGGATTGAAAATCTATGAAAATAGTAAGCGAACGGGTTGAAGTATGTCCGGTATGTAATAAAAAAAGTTTAAAATGCCTGGATTTTGAAGATGAAATACCATATTTTGGTCGCGTTATGAACATGCTTGTGAGCTGTGAAAACTGCGGGTACAAGCATACAGATTTTATATTTTTAGAAGAGCATGAGCCATTGAGATTAGAGATTCAGGTATCAGGCGCCGAAGATCTTAAAATAAGGGTTGCAAGGTCTGCGCATGCGACCATTACAGTGCCAGAGCTGGGATTGACAGTGCAGCCGATAACTATGGGTGACGCATATATAAGCAATGTTGAAGGTGTTTTTTCGAGAATAATAAAGATAATAATGCAGTTATACAGGGATTCGTCAGGGGAGGAAAAAGATAAGCTGTTAGAGCTCCTGAAAAAAATAGGGTTAATGCGCGTTGGCAAGATTACTCTTACGCTCGTAATTGAAGATCCTACAGGTAACAGCAAGATTGTAAGCGAGAAAGTAAAAATCACGAAAAAAGTTATATCTTAATACCTGTTATCTAATATTATGGAACCTATTGAGCAATATGTAAAGTTACTTGAAAAGAGCATACCTTCAGAGAGCATGTTCATAGAGGCGTTGCAAGATCTTATGAAAGACGAGATCAAAGATTATATTAAAGAAAAAATAGATAAAAACGCAGAATTGAAAAAAGAGATTAAAGAGGCTATAAGACAGTACTTGGAAGCAAAGTTAAAAGAGGTAAACGCAATCACGATGCTGAGCAAGGTGGCGGCGGAACTGGGGCTGGCAATAATGCCAGGGGACTTGAAAGATCAGTTTTTAAAGAGCATAGTATCAGTGTTTAGCAAAGAGATTGACAAAACAATAGACAAAACTATTTAACAAGTTCCCATTTTTTATCTGTTTTGTTGATGATTTTCCTAAGCTCCAGATCTTTTAACAGCTCACTTATCAAGCTTTCTTTAACATTAATCTGGAAGTTTGATAGAAGAGTTGCTTTAATAGTTTTGATATCCAATTCACCTTCTGTCAAAGTTCTGGGAATAAGGTTTCTGAGATCTTCATAAACGTTCCATGGAAATATGAACCATGTCCAGTTCTCTTCAGTCACTATCTCTGAATAGTAGTCTGGTTCAAAAGAAGAATGGGTAATATGCAGTAATGTGGCGGTTTTTACAATTGAGGGAGAGAAACCGCTTATATGATCAAACGCGATTTTTAGGCTTTTGCCAGTGTCTGTAATATCATCTACAACCAGCACTTTCTTGCCATTGATCGGAACCTGAAGTGGCTGGGTCAACCGCGCTTTGCCGTCAACGGCGGCAGTAATGCCCCAGTGTTCAGTCTTAACACTATACAGATCCTTGATCTGCAGCATATCAGAGATCAGCCTTGCAGGAACCAATCCTCCTCG
>JAVYRZ010000012.1:0-12632 GCA_038729465.1 Thermoplasmata archaeon | reverse complement strand
ACCTGAAGTGGCTGGGTCAACCGCGCTTTGCCGTCAACGGCGGCAGTAATGCCCCAGTGTTCAGTCTTAACACTATACAGATCCTTGATCTGCAGCATATCAGAGATCAGCCTTGCAGGAACCAATCCTCCCCGAGATAAGCCAATTATAAAATCTGGATTGTAATCAGAAACATCAATTTTTTTAACAATAATCTTAGTCCATTGCTCAATTTCTTGCCAAGAAACCAGTTTGCATCTAAATTTATCCATAAGATCTATAATTGGAAGACTATATAAAAAAATTGTTATTTTTTTAATGATCGTGTTTCAAAAAATTTTTATATACATATATTATATTAATTAAACAAATGGAAGACAAAAAATCAGAAAAAAAAATACATTTTAGATTATCAGAAGATCCTGAAATCACAGTTAAAGAAATATTTGAAATAATAGAAAAATTGAGAAAAGAGTATCCTGATCGAGACATATTTTTTGATGGAGATGAGCAGGCGATCTGCAGCAGAGAAAAAATAAACGAATAATAAAAAAGGTGGAAACAGTGGATAATGGATTAGTAGAGCGAGCACTTAAAGAAACAATGCTGATAGAAAGGCACATAGAGATATTAAATCTGGTTCATAAAGAAGGGCCAATTGGGATAATGAAGATATCTGAGATCCTAAAAATACCAACACATAAAGTGCGCTATTCTTTAAGAATTATTGAAAAAGAAGGGCTCATAGCAGCATCTATTGACGGCGCTACAGTAACATACAAAGTGCCAGAAGAACTGATTAAGATAGATAAAGAACTTGATAATTTGATCTCGATTATAAAAGAGATAAAAATAAAATTAAAATCATATTAAAACTGTTTCTTCCCTCGATTTTCCAAGCGAGACAATGTTCACTTTAATCTTTAAATCTTTCTCTATATATTTAATATACGTCATCATGTTTTCTGGTAGATCATCCTTTTTTTTGACTGGCTGGTCAAGACTCCAGCCTTTAAACGCTTTGTAATTTGGTTTTAATCTGTATATATCTTTTAGATTAGTTGGAGGATAATTTAGCTCTTTTCCATCAAGGTCATAAGAATAACATATTTTTACAGGATCTATATCAGACATTACATCGATTTTTGTAAGCGCCAAGCTAGATACGCCAGATATGAGCATGGAATATCTCACCAATGGCAAGTCTAGCCAGCCAACTCGTCTCGGCCTTCCGGTAGTGGTGCCGTATTCATTTCCTTTGTTCAATAAAAATCTGCCAGTATCATCATTCAGCTCTGTGGGAAATGGTCCTTCACCTACTTTCGTGGTATATGCTTTCATTACTCCCATTATTTTGGTCAGATACTTTGGCGCAATGCCCGTTCCGGTCGCCATGCCTCCGGCAGTGGTGTTAGAAGAGGTAACAAAAGGATACATTCCAAAATCGATGTCTAAATGTGACCCTTGCGCACCCTCGAACAATATGCTCTTTTTATTCTTTCTCGCATCATTCAGGAATAACGGGATGTTTATAATATTGTCTTTGAAATACAATCCATATTCATGATATTCCTTAGCCAACTGCCCGGCATCATACACTTTCTTTAAATATGGCTTTTTATAAGCCAGCAAGATTTCTATCTTGTTTTTTAATAGCTCATAATCTAAGAGATCGAGCATTCTCACTCCAAACCTTCCGATCTTATCTTCGTATGTAGGCCCGATTCCTTTTTTTGTGGTCCCTGCCTTTAAGCTACCTTTAAGCTCTTCTTCTCTTTCATCCATCTCATAGTGAAACGGCATCACAACATGTGCTCTTTCACTGATCTTGATCAGATCTTTCACAGGCTCTTTAATATTATTAATTTCTTCAATCAGAGTTTTAGGATCTAAAACCATTCCATTGCCCATCACACAGATCTTTTTTTGAAGTATGCCAGACGGCAACAGATGAAATTTATAAGTTTTGTCATTTACAACAACAGTGTGCCCAGCATTATTTCCCCCCTGAAATCTGCACACTATGTCAAAGTCGGAAGAGATAAAATCTATGATCTTTCCTTTTCCTTCATCACCAAACTGCAGACCTATAACTCCTAATAATTGCATGGTATTATAACACCATTTAATACAGTATAGTTATAATAAATATAAAAGTTTGTACGAATAGAAAAATATCATTTCAGTATAAAACTTAATAACACATATTTTTATAGAACTTTGATAGCTCAGCGTCATCGTTTAAGCTCTCCTTTAATATATGTAATCATATCTTTTGGATTAATGATCTCTAAAATATAATTCACATCCTCTTTATTAATTATTTTGAGTATTCTGGATATCACGAAAAATATGAAATATGTAAGCAGTGCCCATAAAATCAGAGCCCACCATTGATATGTTGGCAAATTCAGCATTTTTAAAAAGTATATAATTATGCCCGTTAAAACTCCTGCAAAGATCTGATAAGGCACATTTTTTGTGCCTATTATATTTTCAGATTTATAAACATATACCCGTACTATTATGAACGAAACTGCAGCGGCAATCAAGTTTGATATTGCAGCTCCCAGAGCTGAAAGGCCAAATAAGTGAACACCCAAGAATCTGGAAGGTACAAGTACCAGATCAAATATTATCACTACAGCAAATGAGATTATGCCCATGAACATTAAAAATTTTGTTTTTCCAATGGCATAGAAATGGGTTGAATAAGGAGTGTTTAAAGTGTTTAAATAAACAATCAATGAAAGAACTATAAGAATTAAGCTGAAAGGTATAAGTTGTGCAGTAGATAAATTTAGCACCTGTCTTGGAAAGATCAAGATAAAAACTATTATTGGCAATATTGCTAAAGAAATATATTTCTCCATGGTGTTTATGGTTTTTTCATAATCTTTATGGTTTATAGTCTTCATGGATGAAAGAGTTGGCAAAATGAAAGCAGATAATGTGCCGGATGTGGCACTAATGAAAGTGATCATTGTAAGAATGCTTGCATATGCACCCACATAATATGGGCCCCAAAAGAAATCTATAATAACATTATTAAAATTTGTTGCAATCGTGCCAAATATTGCTGAAATTGAGAGCGGGATCGCAAAAATATAGTAATCTTTAAAATGCTCGAATTTAGGTCTTTTGAATTTCCAACCTTTGGCATAATAAACAAACATTAAAACATAAAGGCCGTATGTGATTACCATAATCAATGCTATAAGCATAGAATAGGCATTTTTATCAACCATTACCCTTGCGATAAAATAGCCGGTTATAATATACATTATGTTTCTGAATGCAGCTTCAATTAGCCTTGGAATACTCAATATAGCTGCCTTCATTGTCGCGTTAAAGTTGGACTGAAAATAAACAACGAAACTTTGTAGAATATAATATGGTACCAATATTATTATCACATCTTCTTCAAAAGGTGTTACAAAATGGCCGTTAAAGAAATATTGCCATATAAATAAATATGAGGCTATAATCCCAACAAATATCACGGCTAAAATGATCTTGATTATAAAATATGTGGTAATGGCCACATCAAAATCCATGCCCTCTGATATTTTTTTTATATTGGCAGTTGAAAAGCTCATGTCTAATATGAATGAAAATAGCCCGAGAAATGACAACGAAAACTGAACTATTCCGTAAGGTTCAAGACCTGCATACCTTAATATAAAAATAAGGCCCAGATATCCTATGATACCGGAAACAGTATTTTGAATAAGCATCAACAATGATTTTCTTCCAAGCATTTTATCACGTTCAGTTTTTAAATAACAATTGAGTCTCCTTATTTAACCTTTATGGGGTGATATCTTCATTAGCAATAAAGCAATGAGAAATAGCTAAGATACAACTAATAAAGCGATTTAAAAATTCACAATATACATCGCAATACCAATATTTAAATATAGATATTAATTTTCGTGTACTATGATAGCTGGAGAAAAACGTATTGAAGGTGGACTATCTCTAAATGCCAAGATCTCTATAGCAAAGATCGTGATAAATGATGCTCTAGAACGATTTAAAAGGCCAGTAGTGGTATGGAGCGCTGGCAAAGATAGCATGGTGGTACTTCATCTCGTTAAAACCGTAGTTGAAGAGAAAAAATTGGATATGCTACCAACTCTATTTATAGATCATGGAGATCATTATGGAGAAACTTTAGAATTGATAAATAAAATTAGCAAAGAATGGAACTTTAAAGTGATAAGCGCAAAAAATGAAGATGTTTTAAATCACGTTACGTCGGATAGAAAAATATTTTTGAAAGATCTCAATGATGAAAACAAGAAAGAGGCTAAAAAGATAGGATTCAATGATGATTTTTTTGAGTATTCCCTGGATACTGATGTGGGCAATCATCTTTTAAAGACCGTGGCAATGAACAGCACCATCAAAAAATATAGATTTGACAGTCTTTTCACAGGCATAAGATGGGACGAAAACCCGGCTAGATCATTTGAGGTATTTATAAGTCCTAGGATAGATCCCCCTCATGTGAGGGTACAGCCAATACTTCCATTTACTGAACGAAATATATGGGAATACACGTTTAAATTCAATTTACCGATTCATCCGCTCTATAAACAAGGATATAGATCCATTGATGGGATACATGATTCCAAGAAGGTAAGCGACAGGCCTGCATGGGAACAGGATCTTGAAAACACGACCGAGCGTGCAGGCAGATCTCAGGATAAAGAGGGCATGATGGAAAAACTGAGAAGATTTGGGTATATGTAAAATATCTCTCAATATTTTTTAATTTTTATACAAAATAGAAGAGGATAATGCAGCAAAAATAGTGGATAAATTCAAGTAAAATTATTATATATAAATATCTTTTAAAAATTATTATGGATGAAACGAAAAAAATCAAGTTTTCTATGATCACGGAGACAAACCTGAAATACGCGGGAGGAACGGAAAGAACAATACTTTATTACTATAAGTTTTGTGATAAAGAAAATTTAGATGTGGCTGTTTTTCAGACTAACATTCTCGATAAAGAAAAGATTACAGACAAGGAGATCATAGAGAGATTCGAATTGAAAAATATCTACACATTTATCTATCCTCAATTTTTAACAAATTTATTGGTTGACAAAAAGAAAGGTATATCAAAGCAAGAAAAAACCATAAAAAAAGATATTTTTCTAGCCTATTCTATTTTTATTAAATTTATTTTTGCGAACATAATAAACAGGAAAATATCAAGAAAACTATTTGAAAGCGATGTCTTGTATATATTATCAGATTATCAACTGTTGTATTTGATTTTGCCTAAAAAATTGTTGTTGCGTAAGAAAAAACCATACGTAATTTTCGGAACTCACAATTATCTTCCGATAGAACGAAGAGCCATAAACAGGATCGAGAATAAACTTATTGAGAAGTTCACCTATGCGACACATTTTACATCCAAAACGATCTTTGATTTGAGCAGTGTTAAAAGAAATACGGATTTCATAATAAATAGCGGAGTGGATACGAGTGCATTTTATCCAGATACAAAAAAGCATGAGCAAATAAGATACCTTTTTGTTGGCAGGCTTGTAGCATACAAAGGAATAAATGAGCTTCTATCAGCCTGGAAATTGTTCAAAAATAAAGATGATAGTGAACTGCACATAGTTGGAACTGGAGAACTGGAACAATTGATCAAAGAAAAAGCCACTAAAAACATCATTTATCATGGACAAGTAAGTGATAATGAGCTATCTAGCATATACAGGGATTGTGATGTGCTTGTTTTCCCAACATATGGCATAAAGCATGATGAATATTTTGGGCTGGTGGTTATCGAGGCACTGGCATCTGGAAATTATGTGATAATAAGCAATGAGATGCGTGGAATATTTGATTATTTTGAAAGCATGGGGGCTCTGGAGTATGTGCCTCTTGATCCTGTGCAGATTGCAGAAAGAATGGCAAACGCATATGTTAAAATAAAAACATTGAAACAAAATGTTTTGAATGTGAGAGCCTATATTGAAGAAAACTATGACTGGAAAAGCATTGCTAAAAAGCTGTCTGAAAAAGTAAAAGAAATATATTACTCTAAGAAATAAAATATTTAAATATCAAGTTTCTATTATTAAAGTAATGAGTAAAAAGTTAAAGACTCTAAATATGAGCTATAGGAGAGAGCTATTTAAGACAACACATTATTTTTGTGTTGGAGAGAATAATACTTTGTATATATCCAACAAAATTTTTGTAGACATTTATATGGGGAGGTAAAAGCAATGAAAAATAATCCAAATATCATAATTATCGTTTTAGACACTCTTCGCAGAGATGTATTACCAAATTATAATGGCAATGCGATAACACCTAATATTGAGGCATTTTCGAAGGAATCTGTAGTGTTCAAGAATCCTATAGCTCCATCTCCATGGACCGTGCCATCACATATGTCGCTGTTCACAGGATTATACCCCGGAGAGCATAATGTCCATGAAGATCTAGATACTGGGGATAAAAAAGCACTGGATAAAATATATGCATATGAAGGTAAAACAATAGTTGAAAAAATGAGAGAAAAAGGATATAATACTTTGGGATTTTCCACAAATCCATGGCTTTCTCCAAATACGGGATTTGACAGAGGATTTAATTCATTTACATTTTTCTCGTCTGAATACATGTCTCCTGATGAGATTGCTGCAGTTGATGATTATAAAAAATATGGTAAAAACAGGAAAAAAGCGGCAATTAACCTGGTTTTGAATGGTAATTTTAAAGAACTTCTAAAATATTACAATATACACAGGCGGATATTGAAAAGAAAAGAGGAGGTTGAATATCCTTACAGGAAAGGTGCAGATCTCATTGTAAATGCAATAATGAACAGCTCTTTCGAAGAGCCTTTTTTCACTTTTATCAATCTTATGGAGGTTCATGAGCCAGTATCCAGGTGGGAGCTTGATAGGGATGACAGAATAATAAAATATATGGATATCACCAATAAGAGCCCAATACCAGAAAAGCTAATGGAACAGACCAGGAATGATTATAAAAAATCTTTAAGTATGGCAGACTTGGAGATTGGCAAGCTTATAAAGCACCTTAAAAGTTCTAAGCTCTACGAAAATTCGCTGATTATTGTTACCTCAGACCACGGGCAGACAATGAAAGAACCATACCAATATCCATATTACGGGCATGGAAATTTTCTTTATAACGAGATTATTGAGGTTCCGATGATAATAAAATTTCCTGGTAATATAAAGATAGAACAGAAAGATGGATATCAAAATCTAACCGGCATATATAAGATCTTAGAAAATGCAGCTGAAAACGAGTTTCAGGATACGATAACTGAAACTGTTTCGTTCAGCGAATCTTTTGGGCCAGTTCATGATCTGGAGGGGCTTGTAAAAGATGGTATCTTGCCGGCAGAACTAGATTACAAAGATCTGATCCATAAAATGTTCTATCCGAAAAAAGCAGTTTACAAAACCAACTATAAGCTTGTAATCAATGGCTCTGACGGAAAAGTTGATGAATTCACCTTTAAAGGTAAGCAAATAGAGGTAAAAGATAACCAGGAAATTTTCAAAGATCTTGTAAACGAGCTCTCTATTTTCAAAGGTACAGAGCGTTTCCAGTTACCTTAAATTAATACCTTCATCTCTAGCTACCGTATCATAGGTTAAACTATTAGGTTCATGACCAAAACTGTGCTTTTTTCAAACATTTTTAAAATATCTAAGTTTTTATTTTTTGTAAATTGTTGTAATTTCAGATAAAAAGTCTATTGTAAATATTAAATATCAGAATACATATTATTATATAATGGCACATAACCTTAATATATGTGGCAGATTCCTTAACATTTATGAAAGAATAGATTCCACTCTAAACATTCATCAAAGAATAGATTTAACACTTATAAAAAACATTTTTGGAAATATAAATTCCACGTTTATAAAATCAAAAAATTTGTGCAATACCGAGGGAATGTTGGAAACGATAGGCACATTCAAGCAAAGCATCAAGCACCGTAACAATAAAGTTTACAAAGCCATATATAGCGTTACCGGAGGGAGTGTTATCGTTAAGGAAAGTAATATCTGGGATGTGACCAAGGAGTATAAGCAGTTGGATCTAGCCTTTAAATTTTTTGATGGCAAAATTACAATTCCAAGAGCAATCTGCATAGATAAGATTCACAAACGCTTAGTGATGACGTACATAGAGAATAAAGGAACACTAGAAAGATTTCACGAATTAAATTATGATTATAGCTTATTATATAAAGTAGTAGACGTGCTAGTAGAAATTCATAGTCTTAAAGATCAAGAGGAGTTATCGGGCTTACAATGCATTCTTCCATTTTCTAAATTAAAGTATGAGTTATATCACTGGAAAAAAAACATAAAGGATGAGTTTGAAGCAGAATACGAAGAAAAATTAGAAAAAGCAATTGAATTTATATTATCCCATACTTCAAGCGAAGACGATGTTCCTTCACATGGAGATTTTGGGCTAGATAACGTGTTAATAACAACTAGTAACATAGCAATTATTGACTGGATTAGTTTCGGCTACTCTGTAAGGCAATTGGACCTCGGTGTACTTCTATTTTACCTCGATGAAAACATTAGTATAAGCTTGACAAAGTACTATATAGCGAAACTTAGTTCCCGAAATAAAATAAACAATGATATGGATCCGGTTATACTTGCAAAAGTAAGTAAAACTCTAGCTGGATTCTTTATTATAAATCGTTTTGATCCAATATGTCGGAATAATGAAAATAAATCAAATGAACTGTGCAAAACAAAGCAACAGAAGATCACTAGATTTAGAAACATAATAAATGAATATTATAGTTGAGCAAATTGTCGATGCTTTAGAAAGGTTAATCTATATTCTCTTTATTTCTTGCGTATAAAAGACCTGTGCGCATATGCGTTTTAGTAGTAGATTTGTTGCAATTAGGTTGCAAAGATCTAAATGTTACGTTGAATCCTGCCTCCTTTAGCTTATTTTCGAGTTCTTTATGTCCATGATGGTATGCGATCAGAAACTCTTTGAAAATTTTTAAGGTCTCGATGTCTTCATCTATAATATTATATTCACAACCTTCACAATTCATCTTTATAACTGCTGAGTCTATATTGTATTCTTGAATGAGTTTCTTCAAGGAAAATATTCTGACCCTTTCTCCACCATCATAAGAAACTAAAACCGAGCTAGGATCAGTCTTCTTTAAAGGATCGATGGTAATGAAACCGTCTTTCCCATATCCAGCATTTAAAACCTCTATGACAGCGTCCAATTTATTTATTTTCACATTTTTCTTTGCGGTATTGTATGAATAAGGATAAGGCTCCAAAGCTATTACCTTTCTTGCTCCGTTTAACGCAAAGTATATGGCAGAATCTCCAATATTAGTACCTACGTCTATCACAATTTCGTTATGGACATTGAGAGAGGCATATCTACCTTCCAAAAAAATGGCAGGAAATCTACCATTATATACGGCATCATAAAGCGTTAAATCAGCATTTTTGTACTTGAACCTTACACATTCATTCTCTTTTTCTCTATTGCCAGTAAAGAGCATATCTAGATTTACAGAGATGCTGGGCTCAGATATTTGCTTAGATGAAAATACAGAATAAAAATATACTACGGTTGAAGGCCAGACATACGTGTTACCATTCCGCAGTCTGACCGTTATGGAATACTTTTTCCGAACCATATCGATCATGATTTTAAGCCAATTTTTATAGGCTTTTCTATATCTTCCAACAGTACTTGGCAGAGTCAGTAGAGTTACCATATCAATCTCCAAGTTGTAAAGGATTTTGAATCTAATATTAAAAAAAATTTTGACATTTCAAGAAAGATAATCGTATTTTCAATATTTAATTATTTCTTATTTTTCGTATTGTGAACAAAATTATACTATTTTTGTACTAAATATTTTTGTCATCGCTTTTTAGATCAAGAAATGTTTATATATTTTGAACTGCATTGCGATAATGATGACAGTTAGTGATTTTCGCATAGTTATGACAAAAACACCTTTAAGAATCACGTTTACGGGGGGAAGCTCAGATTTTCCACAATTTTACAGAAAATACGGCCCGGGAGCAGTAGTTTCCGCAGCAATAAACCGTTATATATATGTTACGGTTGCAAAGAACTTTTATGCTGGAGAATACAGGATCAGCTACTCAAAAACCGAAAACGCAATAAAGAACCTTGAAGATATAGAACATCCAACAGTGAGAGAAGCCCTGAGGCTTCTTGATATAAAAGGAGGAATACAGATAATAAGCATAACTGAAATCCCGTCTCGTGGCACAGGATTAGGGTCAAGCAGCAGTTTTATTGTAGGATTGTTGCTTGCATTGCACACATGGCTTGGAGAGACAGTTAGCTCTGAAACGCTAGCCTCTGAAGCATTCAAGATTGAGAGAGAAATATTAAACGAGCCAGGGGGAAAACAGGATCAGTACATGGCTGCATACGGAGGCATAAACCTGCTTCAGTTCAATGCTGATGATAGCAGCATTGTTAAGCCAATCATATTAAAAAAAGAGGATCGAAAGAACCTTGAGAGAAATCTTCTTATGTTTTATACCGGCAAAGAGAGATCTTCTGGCACTATACATAATGACCAGATTAAGAAGATCGAAGAGCATATTGATAAGTATAAGAGAATGCGAGATCTTGCATTCGAAACCTATAATGCAATCTCAAAAATGGATCTAGATCTGCTAGGAAAGCTAATGGAAGAAAATTGGCTGTTGAAAAAACAGCTCAGCAACGAAATAAGCGATACATTCATAGATGATATATATAACAACGCCAAGAATGCTGGTGCGCTTGGTGGAAAATTGATGGGTGCTGGTGGCGGTGGATTTATGTTGTTTCTCGCACCACCTGAAAAGCATCAGAAAATAACCGAGGTGCTAAAAAATTACAGCAGGGAAACGTTCAGGATAGATCCTTTTGGAGCAAGAATAGCTTATGTTGAAGATTATCAGTGAATAAATTTTAGCATAATTTAATATACTGAATTCATAATTAATAGTAATATGAACGGTCTAGAACTTATCGATGAATATATTAAAGAGGGCATTAAGGCGAGAGAAGGAATTGATAAAGAGCAGGTTTTAAAAGCAGCAAATTTGATTGTTAAAACTTTTAAAAACCGGAGAAAACTGATATTTATGGGAAATGGTGGCAGTGCTGCGGATGCACAGCACCTAGCAGCAGAGTTTGTTGGCAAGTTTGAAATGAACAGAGAGGCCCTGCCAGCTCTTGCGTTGCACTGTAATACATCGAGCATAACAGCTATAGGCAATGATTTTGGGTTTGAAAAAGTATTTGAGAGACAGATTGAAGCTTTTGCACAGGAAGGTGACATGGTTTTCGCGCTGAGCACCAGTGGCAATTCTCAGAATGTAATAAACGGTATTAAAAAAGCAAAAGAGATGAAATGCAATGTGTTAGGTATAACAGGAAATGATGGAGGGTTGATGAAAGAACTAATAGATAAAAACAATCTGTTTAGGGTTGAAAGTAGTATTACCTCCATAATCCAGGAAACTACTATTACCATTGGTCACATACTCACCAAACTGGTTGAAAGAGAGCTTTATCAGAGATAAAAATGAAACCTGCATTGTTCATTGACCGGGACGGAACATTAAACAGAGATTGTCCTTATTGCTCCAGCCCAGATCAAATTCAGCTTTTTGAGGATATATTCGAGCCATTAAAAGAGCTTTCAAAAGATTTTCTGATTATTATAATTACTAATCAATCTGGAATAGCAAGAGGCTATTTTACAGAAAAAGATCTTGATAAAATGCATGAAAAAATTAAGAATGAGATTGAAAAGAGAGGCGGTAGAATTGACGCAATATATTACTGTCCATCATTGCCGGAAGATAACAGCCCTTGCAGAAAACCAAGAACCGGAATGATCGAAAACGCCCTGAAAGATTTTGATATAGATTTAAAAAATTCGTGGGTGATCGGCAATGATGAAAACGATGTACAATTAGCAAAAAATGTAGGCATAAGATGTATCAAGGTTAGGCATGACAGCAATGCCAGAGCAGATTTCGAGGCAGATGATTTTTATGGAATATTAAAAATAATTAGAGAAAATAAGTAATTAGAAATATATTTATCAGTATTTTTCATCTTAATACATGATGCTTTTTATTATAGCTTATTCTCATCTCATCATAAAGCTTTTTAACCACGTTATTCCAATCATAAAATTGTACTGCTGTTTTATGTAGCTCATTTTTCTTGGCTCTTATCAATTCAATTTCGTTAATTGATTTCTCTATTGCTTTTGAATAACTTTTTGAATTAGGTTCACAAAACGTTATTGCGCCTATCTCTTCAAATTCCTTGAAAGAACCTTTGAACCTATCGTTGGTAATGACCTGGCAACCTGCAGACAAAGCCTCTAAGATCACTAACGAAAAAGTATCACAGGTGGATGGATATACAAATATATCACTTTCTCCATATATTCTGTACAGTTCATCTTGATTTACAATACCATGATAAACAACATTTTTTATATTTGAAACTTTATCTTTAATTTCTTCTTCGAGACTTCCGCCACCTACAATATTGAGCTCAATATCATT
>JAVYRZ010000011.1 GCA_038729465.1 Thermoplasmata archaeon | reverse complement strand
TAAGCTCTTTATTATTTTTCAGCCCGAATTTCATGTCAAAGGTTCCTTTTGCCAGAACTTCTTCTAACAAAAATGGAGTGGACATCTCTCCTCTCGGTTTATCTCTGGTTGTGGCAACGTATGAAGGTGACAAAATTATGTGTGATAGTTTAGAAAAAGGAAGATATGCTAACCCTATAAACACCGTTGTAAAATGTGCAAACCACAAGATTTGGTATATTAAAACTCCCTGTGCATGAGGTAATCCTACCATCAAGTATATTTTTGCAAAAAGTGAGCCAATATATCGATATTCATTAAACCAGAACCCTGAAAGGTATATGTTCAATCCCTCTAAAAAAAAGCCTTCAAATACAATTAACAAAAATCCCAACAATATAACATAATCGTTTGCCCAGGTAGTTTCTAATAACACCTTTTTTCTGATTCTACGATAAAGCGCCATAAATAGCCCTATTAAAAATATTAAGCCAGCAGTATCAGACCATAACATGAATGCGATATAGAAGTTTCCTACCAAGATGCGGATATGAAACGGTGTAAGAATATCATTATCCAAAAATACGAGGGCAGTAGAAAGGGTCAGAAGCAAAAGCCCGTAAGAAATGAAATAATGCATTATTGCCGCATACTTATTTTTAATAAACTTTTTCTGTAAAAATGCAAATATAAACAATCTTTTGATAATGAGCCAGAAATTATGTTTTACAAAGTTCCAAGCTCTGGAAATTGTGAGATCGAATTTTTTAAACATTAAACGTAGCCAAAACAGATATAAAATAATTACAGCAATCATTTCAGAATAATGAATTAAAAGTTCTTGAAAAGCAATATAGATCAGGTTATGTCTTATTATAGGAATCATGATTTTGACACCTTTTTTTTATATTTAGTGCTAATGTTTAAAAACATATTAATAGTTTATGCTTTTAAATTTTAAAATTGAGGTATTTTCCAATTTTTTTGAGATGAGAGATTGCTCTTTGAAGCTACAAATAAATTAAATATCACTTATATTTATCAATAAATAGAGGTGTATTTTTATGGTTTTAAAAATAGGAGACACAGCACCGGACTTTGAGCTGCCAGACTATAACTTAAAAATGCGTAAGTTGTCTGAGTATTTGGGAAATAAAACAGTGCTTGCATTTTTTCCAGGAGCGTTCACATCTGTTTGCACAAAAGAGCTCTGCACTTTTCGTGATTCGCTATCTAACTTAAACAGGCTAAATGCGAAGGTTGTCGGAATAAGTGTTGATCCGCCATTTTCTCAGGCTGCATTTGCAAAAGAAAACAGGCTAAACTTTGATTTGCTAAGCGATTTCAATAAGGAGGTCAGCAAAAAATATGATGTCTTGCATCATGATTTTGCAAGAATAAAAGGTTTGCAAGCATCAAAAAGATCAATATTTGTCTTGGACGCAAAAGGGATAATAAGATATATATGGATAAGTGAAGATCCTGGAAAAGAGCCAGATTACAAGAAAATAGAGGAAGAGCTGTCTAAATTTTAAATTTTTGTCTTTATTTTATAGATACATTTTCAAAACCGATACTAAAGTTAGTAATAATATTTTTATATTAGATAAATCATTAAGATTTATTATGGAAAAATACAAGTTTGAATTGAATATAAAAAACATATTTCCCTCATCTTTGAGAAATTTTTCAGACCAAGAAATTGTCTATCAAAACCTGAAAAAGTTTAGTTTTAAAGAGTTTTATGATAGAGTGAGCAGAATTGCGAATGCATTATTGAAAATTGGTGTAAAGCCAGGAGACAAAATAGCGGTTCTTGACTGGGATACTAACCATTATATGGAAAGCTATTTTGCAATACCAATGACAGGAGCAGTAATGCACACTGTAAACATCCGATATCCACCCGAACTGATATTTTATACAATGCAGCATGCTGAAGACAAGTATGTGATAATAAGAGATGAATTTGTGCCTATTATTGAAAAGGCAATACAGCTCTTTGATTTTATAAAAGGATGGATTATATATTCTGATACTACTGATGATATAAAAACTATTTTATCTCCGTCATATCATTATGAAGAATTAGTAGATACCTCAGAGCCTTATGAATTTCCAGATCTTGACGAAAACACTACTGCTACGATATTCTATACCTCCGGTACCACAGGATTGCCAAAAGGTGTTACATTTACGCACAGAAATCTGGTTTTGCATGCAGAAGCGCTTGCCATGGCAGTGCATATGGAGCCATTATACGTCACAGATAAAGACGTATTTATGAGCTTAGTTCCTATGTTTCATGTTCATTCTTGGGGACTGCCGTATGTAACGATGATTACTGGAAATAAATACGTACTGCCCGGCAGATACGATGTTAAAAACATTTTGGAGCTGATAAAAAATGAGCATGTGACCCTTACATTGATGGTACCTTCAATTTTGTACATGATACTTGGTTATCCGGACATAGAACGCTATGCAAAATATTTAAAAGGCTGGAAAGTAGTAATAGGAGGCGCAGCAACGCCAAAAGGACTTGCTAAGAAAGCTGAGAGCTATGGAATAGAGACCATTGGCGGGTACGGATTGTCAGAGACCTGTCCTGTTCTTTCTATTGCACTATTTACCAATAAGATCAAGAACATGAAAGATGAGGACAAGTTTGAGTATAAAATCAGCACTGGCATACCGATACCGTTTGTCAATATAAAGGTTATTGATTCTGGTGGCAAAGAGGTGCCATGGAACAATAAGAGCATTGGAGAGATAGTGGTCAGGGCGCCATGGCTTACTACAGAGTATTACAAAGATCCAGAAAAGACAAGCGAGTTGTGGAAAGATGGATGGCTTCACACAGGTGATCTTGCAGAGATAGACAGTATGGGGTATATACATATTGTAGACAGAGAGAAAGATGCAGTGAAAAGTGGTGGTGAGTTCATACCTTCGCTCGTTCTCGAGAATGTC
Organism: Thermoplasmata archaeon; assembly: GCA_038729465.1. Classification (NCBI taxonomy): domain Archaea; kingdom Methanobacteriati; phylum Thermoplasmatota; class Thermoplasmata; species Thermoplasmata archaeon. The sequence goes on along the minus strand of JAVYRZ010000011.1, from coordinate 31,396 downwards.
ATAAGCGAGTGCAAAGGTGTTGGCGAAGTAGCTATTGTGGGCATACCAAACGAAAAGTGGGGTGAAAGGCCAGTAGCATACATAACAGCCTCTGGAACTTTGACCGAAGACGATGTTTACAAACATCTTGAAAAGTACGTTGATGTGGGCAGGATACAAAAATGGTGGTTGCCAGATAGAGTTATATTTATGAAAGAATTGCCAAAAACAAGCACTGGCAAGATCGACAAAAAAGAGCTGCGCAAGCAATATAAATAAAATTTTTAAAAAACTTTATTTTTTTTAAAATTTTATCTATTTTTAAACCGAAAAGCTTATTAAATATGTGAATATTAAATTTTAATATGAAAAGCTATGAAATTTTAGAAAGCATAGTAAAAAGAGCAAACGCCAGTGATTCTGTAAAAAGTGAACTAAAAGGTGCATCCAAAATTTTGCAATTTGAACTTGGGGGGGATAAATTCTATTTGCAAATCATGGAATCTGGAGATCTTTCTCTGAATTTGGGAGCATTTGCCACTCCAAATGTTACTATTATTGCAACAGACGAGGTGATGCAAGACATATTATCAGGAAAACTGGACGGTACAAAAGCGTTTTTTTCAGGTAAAATTAAGTTTACAGGAGATATATTCTTATCTCAAAAACTGATAAACATCGTAAAAAAAGTAAGTTAAAAAGGTGATAAATTATGGCGATAGAAAAGATAGCAGTGATCGGATCAGGAGATATGGGGCATGGTATAGTGGAAGTATTTGCCATGGCCGGATATACAGTAAACATGATGGATATTTCTCCTGAAGCCTTAAAAAAGGCAATTAACAGTATAACAGAGAGCATTGCGAAATTTGTAAAAAAAGGAAATATAACAGAAGAGCAATCTAACCAAATTTTAGGTAGGATAAGCAGTTACACAGAAATAGAAAAAGCGGTTAAAGATGCAGATCTGGTTATCGAAGCAGTTCCAGAAATTGTATCATTAAAAAACCAGATTTTCAAGCAGTTAGATCAGTTTGCCAAAAAAGATGCGATACTTGGATCTAACACATCCAATATAAAAATTACCGAGCTCGCCAAGAATGTATCGGATCCAAAACGGGTAGTAGGTATACATTTTTTCAATCCGCCAATTATGATGAAGCTGGTCGAAATAATCAGGGGCGATGATACTGATGACGCAACGATGGATACAGTAGCTGAACTGGTTAAAAAAATAGGAAAGACCGGGGTCAGGGTTAACAAAGATTCACCCGGGTTCATAGTGAACAGGATCAATGCGCCTGACATGCTGTTTTTCTGTTTGTTGCAGGATCATAATGTAGCCAGTCCTGAAGAAATCGATGCATTTGGCAAAACGCAGGGATTGCCCATGGGTCCTTATGAGCTTCTCGACTTTGTAGGCATTGATATAGTTTATGATTCGCTTCAGTATTATGGCAAAGAGCTTTCTCCTGAGTATCTCAAATGCAAAACTTTCAAAGAACTTGTCGACAAAAAAATGTTGGGCAAGAAAACTGGCAAGGGTTTTTATGACTGGAGTGCAGGAAGGCCGCACATAGATACCAGCAAGAGCACCAAGAAACTGGCATTGATAGATTTGTTTTCGATAGAAATAAATGAAGCATTAAAAATTTTGCAAGAAGGGATAGCCACACCGCAAGACATTGAAACAGCTGTAAAATTAGGGTTAAACAGACCATTCGGGCCAATCACCATAGCAAAAAGCCTTACAAATGCGGAAGTAAAGGCAAAGCTAGAGAGCCTTGCCAAACAATATGATTGTAAAGTATTCGAGCCTGCAGATGCGCTAAAGCAAGGAAAAATGAGAGAAGCGGTAGATGGCAGGTTATATCAAGTAGCAAAAAAAGAAGAGAAGAAAGAGGTAAAGATCGAGCCTATAAAAGCGCAGGGCTCTGAGACTTTAAACACACTGATAATTGAGCGATTTGAAGAGAAGGTTGTGCGCATTATAATAAACAGGCCAAAGCACAATACTATAAATGAAGAGGTACTTGACGATTTAAATAAAGCGATTGATATGCTCTGGAACGATAACATGGTAAATGTGATCTTGATCACAGGGCAGGGCACTACTTTTTCAGCGGGCGCAGAGCTAACCTCATATTTTCCAACACCGCAGCATTTTTTAGAATTTTCAAGAAAGGGAGAACGTATATTTAGGAGACTGTCAGAGATCCCAAAAATCACCATAGCAGCAATAAAAGGTTATGCGCTTGGCGGAGGTCTAGAGCTGTCGATGGCCTGCGATATCAGGGTTGCTACAGAGGATGTGAAATTGGGGTTGCCAGAGGTAACATTGGGGCTGATACCTGCTTGGGGTGGCTCACAAAGGCTTGCAAAGTTGGTAGGCATGTCAAAAGCACTGCAGCTTGTTCTTACAGGAGAGCGAATAACGGGAAAAGATGCATATGATATAGGGTTAGTAGCAAAGATATTTAAAGATATAGATACTGAATCTTTAAACTATGCAAAAGAGATAGCGATGACCTCTGCGCCCATCTCGGCAGCACTGGCAAAGAGGCTTGTTAATAAAGGTGTAGAGGCAGGAATGGATATAGGACTAGAGATGGAATCTTTTGCTGCGGGCATAGTATACAGCACCGAAGATTTGAAAGAAGGGATAACTGCAATGTTATCCAAGAAAAAGCCGGAATTTAAAGGGAAGTGATTAATAATTATGACAGATGTATATTTAGTAGATTATTTGAGAACTGCGTTTTCCAGATCCAGGCCTACAGAACCTGAAAAAGATGTTTTTAACACACTGCGTATGGATGAAGCACTGGGCATGTTATTAAAAAAAGAGATAGAAAGGACCGGAATAAATCCTCTGGAAATAGGGGATGTGATATCTGGCTGTGCGTTACAGGCAGACGAAAACTGGTTATATGGCGGAAGGCATCCAGTGTTTCTGGCAGAGTTACCAGTAGAAGTGCCGGCCATGGCGGTAGACCGAGCATGCTCGTCATCTTTGATGGCTGCAAGCATTGGCACTATGGAGATAATGACCGGCGCATCAGATATAGTTTTGGCGGGTGGAATGGAGCATATGACACATGTTCCATTAGCAAATAATCCGCACATCAATCCAAACTACAAACTTTTGATCAGGCCTGAGTATCTAAGATACCAGATGAACATAGGATACAGTATGGGCTTGACCGCTGAAAAACTGGCTGAAGAAAGCGGCATAAAAAAAGAGCAGATGGATCAATTTGCGGTGAGAAGTCATCAATTAGCAGCAAAAGCTTTAGATGAGGGCTGGTTCAAGGATGAGATACTGCCTATCGAAGTTGAATATAATGGATCTATGAAGGTTGTAGACCACGATATGGCCATAAGGGCAGACACTACTCTCGAGCAAATAAAAAAGCTGCCACCTGCGTTCAAGGCTGATGGCGTTATTACTGCAGGAAACTCATCTCCGCTCAATGCCGGAGCATCATTGGTGATGTTGATGTCAGACAAGAAAGTCAAAGAATATGGGCTAAAGCCTCTTGCAAAGATCACGGGCATGGCATGGGCAGGTGTAGACCCGAGCGTTATGGGTAAAGGGCCTGTACCAGCCAGTCAGAAGCTGTTGAAGAAACTGAATCTTAAAGCATCTGATATAGATTACTGGGAGATCAACGAGGCATTTGCAGTAGTTTCTCTCTATGCAATAAGAGAGCTGGGATTGGATATAGATAAAGTGAACATACATGGCGGTGCAACTGCGATCGGGCATCCGTTGGGTGCTACAGGTACTAGAATTTTGGGAACCCTTGCGAGAACCTTGCAGGATAAGAAAAAAGAGCGTGGCATTGCCACACTGTGTGTAGGTGGTGGGCAGGGATTTTCAATGAGCGTTGAGAGAGTGTGATTTAAATGGATTTTACGTTGCCTGAAGATGTGGAAAAGGTAAGAAAAAAAGCAAGAGAGTTTGCATTGAAAGAGTTTACAGCAGAAAAAAAAGTTTATTATGACAAGAATGAAAAGTACCCTGATGAAATAAGAAAGAAAGCATATGAAGCTGGATTTTTAGATATTAACAATCCATGGGGCATGCTTGTTACCATGGAAGAATTTTGCAGAGTGGATCCAGGGCTCGGGTTATCATCTTTGGTGCCAGCGTTTGGATCTGAAGTTCTGATGTTTTACGGCTCTGAAGAGCAGAAGAAAAAGTATCTAGAGCCGGTGCTCAGAGGTGAGAAGATCAGCGGCTTTGCAATCACAGAATCTGGTGCAGGAAGTGATGTTGCTGGAATATCCTCAAAACTTGAGAAGAAAAATGGAAAATGGATATTGAATGGAGAGAAGATGTTTATCACAAATGGAACCGTAGCAAATCATTTTTATGCATTAACGCGCACATCTCCCCCACCTTCATTTGAAAAGAGACATCATGGCATGACGATGATAATAGTAGAATCGAGCATGCCTGGCTTTTCTGCATCGCAGCTGAAAGGAAAGATGGGAATGAGGGCTACGAACACTGCAGAGTTGACATTTGACAATGTTGAAATACCAGAAGAAAATATAATTGGAGAAGTAGGCAAAGGATTTTATTATGTTATGACGTTTTTCAACATTAGCAGAATCTATGTTGCAGCGCAGGGGCTGGGCATAGCAGAAGGTGCATATGACAGACTGATGGATTATATAGTGAAAAATAAGAGGTCTGGATCAAAGGTATCAGACAATGAAAACACCGAAATGCTGGTTGCAGAAATAGCAACAAAGATCGAAGCTGCGAGATTGATCACATACAAAGCTGCAAGCTATCTGTTCAATTTCAATCCTGACCCGGCCACAACGAGCATGGCTAAATACTATACTGCAGAAGCGGCCACATTTGCGACCGAAAAGGTGCTAGAATATATGGGGATTGAGGGAATAAACACGGACCTTGAGCGCTTATATCGTGATTCTAAGATTACTGACATATGGGAAGGAACAAGCGAGGTTGAAAAATTGGTCATAGCGCGGATGCTCATAAAAAATAAGTTAAAGGAGGGATCAGATGTTCAGTGAAGATCAGTTACTGTTAAAAAAATTGGTACATGAGTTTGCAGAAAAAGAGATAGATCCAGTGGCTTTGAAGGTGGAAAGAGAAGGAATAAGCAAAGAGCTGATAGACAAGATGGTTGAAAAAGGATTTATGGGTGCTCTTGCGCCATTCGAATATGGAGGTTCTAATTTGGACCAGGCCAGTTATATTATACTGCTAGAAGAGCTTGCAAAATATTCTCCATCTCTTGCATTTTATGTGCTTATTCAGAACTCGCTAATAATCAAACTGTTATTGAAATCAAGCTCAAAAGAACTTGCTGAAGAGTATGTGCCAAAGATAGCTGCGGGAAAAATTAATGGGGCTATAGTACTGGAAGATGTTTTACAGAATTCGGCACCGGCACTGCTTGAAATAAAGAATAACAAAGTTATTGGTGCGAGAAACTATGTAATAAACTCAAACAGTAATATAGTATTCACTGTTGCAGGTGCTGATCACATGCTGTTGATGCTTGACAACGGTTTTAAGGTAGTTTCTGAAAACAGCAAGCTGGGATTTAGAGGCTTGAATTTTTCCAGAATGGAGTTTAACAGCAGTTTCACAGAAAAAAATATTGTTGCTAAAAACGGATCTAAAAAGGTCATAGAAGAGCTGCTTGATGAAGCATCACTGGCAATATCCGCAATATCTCTGGGTATGAGCGAAAACGTGCTTAGCAAGGCTATCGAATATTCAAAGGTCAGAAAAGCATTTGAATCTTTGATTGCTGAGTTTCAATCTCCTGCGTTTGCCATGAGCGAGAATTATGCAGAACTTAAATCTTTACAGAATTATCTAGACACATTATCTCTGTCAGAGCCAAGTGAAAAGGAGCAACTGATGCTAAAGCATCTGACAACAAGCTTTGTAATAAGGGTCACTAAACAGGCGCTACAGGTACATGGAGGATATGGCTATCTTGAAGATTTCCAGATCGAGAAATATTATAGAGATGCCATGGCGCTCTCAGTTCTGACCACCAATTCTCTGCGTGACAAAATAAAGCTTGCAAACTTAGTGCTGGATATTCCCAGCGCTAAATTTTAATTTTTTTATATTTTTATTTCTCTGAAAAACCAGGTACCGATAGCTTTTGCGCATTTTTTTCCAGACCCATCAAATATATCAATTTCTGCGTAAACGATATTTTTTCCGGATCTCAGGACCGTAGCCTCTGCAACAACAGGACCAGATTTTATAGCGGACAAATATGAAATGTTCAGGTTCACAGTCAGCTGGTCTCTGCCGTCATTGACGCTCAATACTGCACATCCTCCGGCAGAATCAGCAAGTGTGGAGATTACCCCACCATTTAGTATATTTCCATATCTTGTCAGATTGTCTTTGAAATCAATAGATATTTTGCAATATCCTTCTTCCATTTTTTCTACTTTAGCGCCTATATACTTGAAAAAGTTATCATTCACAATCAGTTCTTTAAGTGCCTCCATCTTTTCGTTCATACTCATTAAAATAAATAAGAAGTATTTATAAGTTTTTTAGATTTTAAAGAATATGAATTAGCATATTTAACCGTTTAAACGCTCTGCTAAAATGTTAAAAATCCTTATATAAGAGCATGAGAATACATAATCTTATATGCTCTTGAATGATTTAAACATTAAATTTGAAGAATATCCAGCACAGAAGAAGATTCTTAAATTAATAGTAGAAAGTGGCATCTCTGTCAGAGACCAAAAATTTTACTGCAATGACATTGAGATCCCGTACTCTTCCATTGCAAAGGTCTCTGGAACTGATCAGAGGGTTGTAAAAAAACTGGCTGAAAATATTGCAAATGATAAGTCATTGAGCAACATATTCAAAAAGCTGAGAAGCACTGTAAACTTGAAAGATGTGGCATCAGAGCTGGGGTTTGGTACACTGGTCATAGTTCCTTTCAATGCCCGTGAACCTGGCATTCTCGCAGCAGTTAGCAATATTATATCATACTATAAAATCAGCATAAGGCAGGCGATAGTGGATGATACTGAGCTATTTGAAGAACCCAAGTTATACATAATAACAGAGTCTCCAATACCCTCAAAAATGATACCGGAATTAAAAAAAATAAAGAGTATAAAAAGCATTACTATTTTTTGAATAATGTTTCATAACTTCCCAGGTCAAGAAGTCCATGTCCTGAGAAACTTACCAGAATTCTCTTTTTCCGGTTCTCTTTTTTAGCCTCCTTTGCAATTTCTTTTATGATCGGCAACGCATGTGCGGTTTCAGGTGCAGGAACATATCCTTCTATCTTTGTAAAAAGATGGGCATAACTAAATGATGTGTCCTGGTCATAGTCTCTCGTTTCAACTACCCCATTGTTTATAAGCAAACTCAAGCTAGGAGCTACAGCATGGTATCTCAAGCCACCAGCATATATGGGAGGAGGAACAAAATCTGAGCCTATACTGTACATTTTAAGCAGTGGCAAGATCATACCTGTGTCCGGATAATCATATTTATATATTCCTTTTGTCATTTTTGGCACTTCAAGTGATCCCGCAGCTATAAATTTTGCATTTTTATAGCTTTTATAAAAAGGAAACGCTAGTCCAGAATAGTTAGAACCGCCTCCAACGACCCCAACAATATAATCTGGTTCTATACCTTCAGACTCAAGCTGAATCTTTGCTTCCAAACCAGCAATTGTTTTGTATAATATATCTGCATTGACTACACTTCCTACTGCATATCTACCATTATGCTTTAATGCATATTCTACTGCTTCACTGATAGCCATACCAAGGCTTCCAGGCCTATTTTCCTTGTTTTTTAATAGCATTTTTCCAATTTCTGTTAGCTCGGAAGGACTTGAATTTACTTTTGACCCATACATCTGCATAAGAGTTCTCCTGTAAGCTTTCTGTTCGTACGATGCTCTAACCATAAAAATCTCAGCCTTTATATCGCTTAGAGCTGAAGCCAAAGCCACTGCAGCACCCCATTGACCGGCACCGGTTTCAGTGGTTACTAACTCTGAATTCTCTTCTTTCGCAAAATAAACCTGAGGGATGGCACTGTTAATTTTATGAGAGCCACTGTACGTGTATGACTCCATTTTCAAATAAATTTCGATAGGGGCATCTAAAAATTTTTCAAACTTTCTAGCCCGTATTATCGGTGTTGGTCTGCCAATCTGATAGTATAAGTCTCGAATCTCTTCCGGGATCCTAACCTTCGTCTCACTGGAGAATTCGTGGGCAAGTACTTTAGCGGGCAATACACTTTTTAGAGTTTCAAAGCTTTTACCAGACTTATCAATTGGTGCAGGTAGCTCTGTCGGTAACTCTGGCACTATGTTATACCAATACTCTGGCATCAAATCCTGACTTAAATCTATTCTGTTTTTCATGGTATATATTATTACATTGATGTATATAAAGTTTGTTTAATGTATTTAAAAATACATCTAATTTATAATTTCATGGAGAACTACGGATAACGATGAACAATTAATAATTACAAAAATATTATTTTTAAGAGCATTAAATCCAATCATCAAAAAATGAATGCAAATACTTCTGCAATCTAGACGGATAAACATCAATAGCATTAAATAATAAATATGTTTAATCCACACTATAAATGTATAAATATGGATTTAAGAACCTGGATAAGCGATTGTGGTACCTTGCGATCACTAGATTTATCAGATCTTCTGGGAGAGTGTCCTCGTTTATATTCCTGCCATTAGTCTTTGTATTTGTTTATAATATTTCTTTTTTGGAAACAGGTATATTCCTTGGATTTGCGATTTTGATAATGAGCATAGTACAGTTTTATTCAGGAATATGGACTGACAAAATAGGGCGCAGATTTTTCTTAATAATGGTTCCATTTCCAACAGCAGCACTATATTTTTTAATGTTTTATATCGTTTATTTCAGGATAAATTTCATTTTTATAATATTGGCATGGTACGGTACAATTATATCGAACGCTCTGCAATACCCTGCTATAGAAGCTTCAGTCGCAGATATAACGACAGAGTATGAGAGGCTGTCTGGATATACATTGATCCGTATACTAACAAATGTGGGTGCGGCAATAGGGCCATTGCTCGGAGCAATACTGGCTTATTTTAATTATTCATATATTTTCTTGATAGCCTCATTATCAACAGTTGTAGAAGGCATAATTCTCTATATATATTTTAAAGAAACTTATTTTCCTAAAAAATATGAAAAACCAGCATTTTCATATCAGATTTTTAAGGCTGACAAATTTTTTGTAGTTTTTATATTAATTGGCGTTATCTTGGGGTTCGCGCTAAGACAAAACGGGCCAGCACTTACGTTATATGCATTTGATCTCAATAACCTACCGATAATTGATATTGGATATATTTATTCGTTAAATGGATTGATTGTAATTGCATTGCAGATGCCTTTTTTAAAGATCATGTCTAGGAGCGGATCCCCTGTGTTCTGGAGAGGCATTTCTTCATTATTTTATGCTATTGGCTTTGCATTTCTGGCTTTTTCCACTAATCTAATCTCTATACTCTTTGTTATGGGAATATTCACTATCGGCGAAGATTTTATGGCTCCTACTACACAAACGATTATTACGACTATAGCTCCTAAAAATTTAAAAGGTACCTATATCGGTACCTATAATCTAATAACAAGTATGGGCAGGTTTTTAGGCTCTTTTCTGGGCTTGTACTTATTATACATTCTTAAAAATGTTTCGTATATATTCTGGATTTATATTGCAATAATTACATTTATTGCCGGTATTTCATACTTTTTAAGCATTAACCTCTTTAAAATTAGAACAAATAAAAAAGAAGCTTTATCATCGGAATAGCACTAAATTTTTATTGCAATTTAGATATTTTGTTAAGATAGAAGGATTTGTAAATGTATATATATTTGAATAAGTATATGAATAAGCATGGGTGATTTGATTAAATTAGGATCCTCAGATTTGATGATATCGCCAATAGGCATAGGTACCTGGCAGGCAGGTATGAGAGACTGGGGCACAAATTACACAAAGAATGATATAATTGCTGCTATTGAAAAGAGCGTTGAAAACGGCGTGAATTTTATAGATACAGCCGAATTATATGGAGATGGAGTATCAGAGAGCATCGTGGGAGAGGCACTAAAAAAATTAGATGAATCAGTTATTATAGCTACAAAGGTAAAGGGTGAGAACCTGAAGTATGATAAAGTTCTCAAAGCTGCAGATTCAAGCTTAAAAAGGTTAGGAGTAAAAACTATAGACCTGTATCAGATTCATTATCCTAATTTTTTTGTAAATATCAAAGAAACAATGAAGGCTATGGAGCTTCTGGTTAAACAAGGGAAAATAAGGTACATAGGAGTGAGCAATTTCCCTGTAAAATGGCTAAAAAAGGCAGAATATGCTCTATCGACTGAAAAGATTGTGTCTGATCAGATCAGGTTTAATATCATACAAAATGTTGCAGAAAAAGAGATCATACCGTACTGCAAGAAAAAAAATATCTCTGTGATAGCTTGGAGCCCAATTGCAAAAGGAATTTTAACGGACAAATATTACAAAAAAACTTTTGAGCTATATAAATCTAGAAAGAGAGATCGTCTCATAACAGATAGAAACTTATCTGTGCTTGAACCTCTTTTTAGGGGGTTAACTGAAATAGGATCTAAATATAACAGGACAATTTCCCAGGTTTCTTTAAACTGGATTATTTCTAAAGGTAACATTGCAATACCGGGCGCAAAAAATGAGGAGCAGGCAATCTTGAATGCGGGAGCGATGAACTGGCGGCTTGAAGAAGAAGATATTAAAAAAATAGACTCGCTTTCTGCGAACTTAAAAATAAAAGAGGGAATGTATTCTAAAGTTATAAATTGGTTCTATAAATGAGCGGAAAAATTATAAAAGTTATCTAGCTTTCAACAGTGTATCCCAGTTCTTCCAATAATTTTTTAACTTTTTCAGAATGATCACCCTGCAATTCTATTTTTCCATCTTTATACGTACCACCAGTAGCAATATTTCTCTTTAAAATTTTAGTTAATTCCTTGATATCTGCGTCAGAATTTTCTAAGCCGCTTATGATAGTCATATATTTTCCGTATCTTCTTCTGTCAATGCTGACTCTTAAAACAGTGCTGAGATCCAACATATTTTTTAAGTTTTCTGAATGTTGTACTTTACTCATCTGATTATTATTAATAAATAATAGTATATATATTTTTCTAGTATTACATCGATTTGTTACTTTATGTTCTGCAGATCATTGTTTTTTCCTAAAAACTCCGAATACTGCAATTAATACACCTAACACAATGAATATGCTAAAGAATATATCATAACTCCCAGAGAAAATGATATTGTGAGCATTACTGAACCACGCATATCGCAGAGAACTTCCAGTTATAATATCAAGATAAACTTTAAGTGGAAACTGTAATTTAATCAATGTTGCAACAGCGATTATGTCATTTCCGATCTTTAATTTGTTTGTGATATTTCCGAATACTGCCAGCCAGGATCCGTTTCCGTTGTTTAAGGTAACCAGTGTAATATTGAAGGAAGGAATGTATTTTATTGCTTCAACAGTTCCTGAAATTTTCTGAATCGTTCCCTCTGAATATGCATATGTGCCATTACTTTTGTTATACTGTTCAGATAATTGTGTAGCGCTGAGTGTCGTAATAGGTACATAAAAAACTAGCAATAAAATGCTGATAACTGCAATGATTGAACCGATCAATACTATTTTTTTGTCCATATAATTACACATCCAATCTAAATTTTTCTAAGCCTGTTTATCAGGGTATCTATATCTAATTTTGTAGATACAAGGGGTATATTTTCAAGCTCTGCCAGCTTAATTGCCAGAGGATCAACATTATCTGGTCTGGCAAAGACTATCAATGCTGGCTTTAGAGGGTGAGCCCTGATTGCTATTAATGGCGATCTTCCATATTTTACCCCTTCAAAAATTAAGGCACGTTCATTACTCCATCCATATATTTTCAAATAATCATATGCATTGAAACTTAAAATAGCCTTTATGCTATCAATAATTGTGTACCCAAAAAGTATTCGCGAGAGATCTATGTTTTCTGTATAGTTTTTACCCTCTATTTTTTCAACAATTTCAGATGCTTTAATACCACTCTTAAACTCTCTTATATCCAGGATAGCATCTGACCCATATGACTCTGTATATCTCTTTATAATTTCTCCACCTTTGTTTTTATCAACGAGTATTATGGAAGCAACTATCCTTTTAACCACCGATACTCCGGGTGATTTTCTACGGCCAGTTTCATAGTCGCTTATTACAGATGAAGATATCTTCATGATCTTAGATAATTCCTGTTGGGAAACTTTAAATTGTTCACGCCATTTTTTGATAGTTAATCCCGGATGATCTGACAGAACTATCTCGCCGGCAATTTTTTCCTCGAGTTCCATATTCATATTATATAATATTATAGCGTGCTGATATTTAACAATATCGACAAACAACGAGATTTTAAAGTGAAAAAAACATATTTTTACAATCTTTTAGTGTAATAAAAACTCGATTGAAAATTATTATGTGCGCATAAGTAATATTTTTAGAGAGAATCATAAAAAGCAATTTTTTAATACTGATTTGAAATATCTCACTGCATGGATGATTTAGAGTATCTATATTCACTATCCAGGTACGGGATAAAACTAGGATTAAGTACGATGCAGAATTTTGTTTCTGAACTCCAAAATCCGCAATTATCTTTCAAATCTTTTCATGTCACTGGTACCAATGGAAAGGGTTCTACCTGCACTATGCTTTACTCTATTCTTAAAAATAAGTATCGAACAGGGCTTTATACTTCGCCGCACATACTGGATTTTAATGAACGAATTATAGCAATGGATCAACTTATAGAGAATTCATACATGAGTAATTGGATCCAGGAAAAAAAACCGGTCATCGAAAGGTTTGCAAAAGAAGGATCTCAGCCAACATTTTTTGAGGTAACGACAGCTATGGCATTTGATTATTTTAAGAGTAAGAACGTTGAATATGCGGTAATAGAAGTGGGGATGGGTGGTAGACTTGATGCAACAAATATAATAGTTCCAGAAACCGCAGGAATCACATCCATATCATTTGACCATACCGATAAATTAGGAGATACCTTAACGGACATTGCACGTGAAAAAGGAGGTATTATAAAATCAAAAAAGCCAGTAGTATTTGGGCAAATAGCCCAAGAACCTCTAGAAACGCTTAAAAAAATAGCCAGAGAGAAAGGTGCCCCATATTTTACTATTGCTGAGTTATATAAGCCTAAGCAGGTAGAGATATCTGAATCAGGAACCAGTTTTTACGTAGAGGGGATGAAAAATAACTATAATGTGTTTATTTCAGTTCCTGGTGAGTATCAGATAAATAATGCCCTAGTATCTCTCGGTATGTTAGAGTTGTCCAGTACAGATATATCTAAAAATGATATAGAGGCTGGTTTTAGAAATTTCAAAATTAATGGTAGATTCGAAATAAAGAGCAGATCACCCTTAATTATATTTGATGTTGCTCATAATCCAGGAGCAGCCAAAGTGCTAGTTAATACGATTAAAAAATTTTATAAAAAAGAACCACTATTGCTTGTAACCCAGCTAAAAGACAAAAACTCATTGGAATTTCTCAAGGTTTTAAGCAAGGTGTCCCAGAGCATAATAGTAACCGAAGTTAAAGATGTACGGAAAAAAGATGTAGAATTATTGAAAGAAGAAGCAAAAAAGTTTTTTAAAAACGTGTATGCTTTTAAGAATCCAGTTGAAGCGTACAAATTTGCGATTGATAGCTCAGATTTTATAGTGGTAACTGGATCTTTTTATTTATTGGGAGAGCTAGAAGAATGGATGAAAAAAGAGCAATATTAGTTAGTAGAGAACAAGATGCAGAATTTTTATCTCTTGCAGAATCTTTGAATTTCAATATTTTGGAAACTGTGTATTTTAAAGAGTACACTGCCAAATACTTTATCAGCTTCGGAAAGCTTGAATATATAAAAAAAATAGAGAAATTATACAATGCTGAGATAGTAGTTATTAACGGAGATTTGAAGTCTACTCAATGGTATAATCTTGAAAAAGAGCTGGATATAGAAGTTGAAGATCGAATCAGACTAATTATTGAGATATTTAGAGATAGGGCACAAAGCACTGAAGCAAGGTTAGAAACTGAGCTGGCTAAACTGAAGTATGAGGTTCCGCTGCTGAAAGAATGGGTGCATAAATCTAAAAAAGGAGAGCATCCAGGATTTATGGCAGCTGGAGAATATGATGCTTCACAGTATCTAGATCACATAAAGAAAAAGATGAAGAAGATAAATGACACACTTGAAAAGATAAAAAAACAGAGAGATATACAGAGAAAAAATAGAAATGAAAAAGGCTATTTTCTAGTTAGCCTGGCTGGATATACAAACAGCGGTAAAAGCACATTAATGAAAGCTTTGTCTGGGGAAGAGGTATTAATAGAAGGACGTATGTTTTCAACGTTAGTTCCAAAAATAGCGAAGGTAAAATTAAAACAAAAAGTGCTAATTACAGACACTGTCGGTTTTATTAAAGATATACCACCTTGGTTAATCGAATCTTTTAGCGCTACGTTAGAAGAGATATACAGGTCTGATCTTGTGCTTTTGATTATTGATGGAACTGATCCTTTAGATATCTTTAATAAAAAATTCGATCTGTCCTATCAGATTCTAAAAGAGCACTCTAAATCCAAGATAATTACAATAATAAATAAAATAGACTTAAAACCTTCAGATATAGAGAGCAAAATTGAATATATTCAAAATTTTGGTACAGAGATAATACTGATATCTGCAAAGCAAAATGAACATATTGAGGAGGTATTAGAGGCTATTGAACAATCTATTGAATTTGATAAAGAATATGATTTGGCAATTAGAGATAATGTAGATTACAGCCCTTTATTATCTTTCATATATGAATACGGAAAGTTAATCAAAATTGAAAAAAAGGATAAATATTATATTAAATTTAAAATGAATTCTAAATACAATAAAAAACTGCATGATCTAAATTATATATTCTATTCAGATTAATATATTACTTTTCAAAGCAATATAAACATTTTGGTAATAATCTCAGTTAAAAAAGGTATATGTAGTTCTAATCTAATATCGTTTTTACCAGTGTGAGATTTAGGATGTTAACAATATTTGAGAAATATATCAGTACTTCCTCAAAGTTTGAAATAAAGAAAGAAGTATTGGAAAGTTCGTATATACCAGACAGATTGCCACATAGAGAGCGAGAAATAGATATGTTAGCAAGAGAATATTATACTGTCTTAAATGGGGAAAAGCCAAAAAATATTCTGATATTTGGCAAGACTGGAACCGGCAAAACCGCCGTGGCTAAATACATAGGCAGAGAACTGAAAAAGGCAGAGAAATTTTATGGTAAGAAAAAACTGGAATACATATATATTAACTGCGAGATGGTTGATAGCACATATTCTATTTTACAAACGATAGGAAACTATATAGCTAGTGAAGAACAGATCCCATTTACAGGTTGGCCTCTGGACAGAGTATATAATGTTGTTAAATCCAATGTCGATACTTGGAACGGAGTATTAATAATAATTCTGGACGAAATAGATAGATTAATAGCCAACGCTGGAGATGATATATTATACAGGTTATTGTTTTTAGACTCAGAATTGAAAAACAGCAAAATATCATTGTTAGGTATCTCTAACGAGCTTAAATTTACAGAGTATCTTGATGCCAGGGTTAAAAGTAGATTAAATGAGGAAAAAATAGTTTTTGGGCCTTATAACGCTATACAGATTGAAGACATCTTGCTGGAACGGGTAGAAAGCTCAAATTTAACTGAATACATAGACAACTCTGCCGTTAAGCTCGCAGCAAGTATTGCTGCTCAAGAGCATGGCGACGCACGCAGAGCTATAGATCTTCTAAGATACGCAGTTGATATAGCAAGCCAAGATGGGGAGTACAGAATTGAAGAAAAACACATTTTAGCTGCTAAATCCAAGCTAGAGATAGATACAGTAATAGAAACAATCAATACATTACCACCACAATCTAAATTGATACTTTTGTGTGCTATCCTTCATGATGAAGCAGGTAAATCTCAGCTAACTACTTCTGAGTTATTTGATGGATATAAAATTATTACACAGAAAGTAGGATTTCCCACTCTTACGGTGAGAAGAATAACAGACCTAATATCCGAACTGGATATGCTTGGATTAATTCGCACGAAGGTAAAATCTTTCGGGAGATATGGCAGAACTAAGATTATAGAGCTATCTATCCCATCCTCCGAAATAAAAAAATTGTTACTGAAAGATGAATATTTTTCAGCATTAAGCAATTTTGGGTTTGCTAAGCAAACGTTACTTCTTTAGCTCTTTCTGTTTCTTAATATATCCTACAGTGATATCATAGATAACAGGAATTGAAAACAGTATTATTAAAGATATGACCAGGTAATAATAGCTGTCTGATGGAATATACATTGTATTACCCGTAACGATCAGTTTTATGTCCCCGAACCAGGGTAGCCAACCTTGAGCTATGCCTTCGATCATATGAATGTTTACAAGTGAACTTGAAATGCCAACATTTTCATCAGCGGCTTCGCATACAGTGTATCCTTGAAAATATGAAAGAGGAAGATTAGCAAGATTATTATCTCCCATGGTAACAAATCCTGATTGACCAATAAACGGGCTAAGATTTACTAGCAAGTTTCGGTGCGAAAATCCCATATCCTTTATTATTACATCCTCTCCATATATGATCATAAAGCTAGTTGCTTTTTGTTCTCCGATAATTTCTGGAACTGTGTTATTCCATGAGGCCACATAAAATATAGCTCTATGTATTATTGACATACCACTCTGAGAGGTATAGATTATCACATTTCCATAATCTCCATAACTTTTATAACCCGTCTCTCTGCCTTGTACATATGTAATGATGTCGGATACACTGGTCACTTTTTTTACAATTACCATATCCCCTGTATTAATTACACCGTACTGCCATTGACTTCCGTGTTGCATACTTGAAGATTCTATAATTACAACTGGCGGCCAGATGCCAGAATATGCAAATAACGCTATAAAAATCAATGCAATAGCTATTATGACTATTAGCAAAGCTCTTATAGAATTTAAAGAATCTTTCTTTACCATTGCATTCTATAATTTATGATCGTATAAAATATTTTTCATAATAACGGTGATGGCGATAGATGTTTTACGTTTACCAATCACTTAATTAATAAAAATATGTGCATTAAGCATTTATTTATTAATTTTTCATACCACTTAGTAAAAACAGACTGAAAAACATGCAATAATCATAGCATATTAGACCTTGGCAATTCTTAGCATGGATCTTGAATGATCATAAATACATAATATATACTGCAGTGATCACATAATTTCCTGTTTATATCAATATTATCAATTAAATTTTAGTTGATAATATCTTATTTTGAAAAATGATAAATCTGTAAATTTAGCTAAGTTTTAATATTTATTGAACATTACACTTACTATAATAGGTGATTTCTTTGGAAGATGAAAAGTTAAGTTTAGATAATTTACCACTTTCAAACTTTCATATTAAAATGCTTCTGCTTTCTGCAGCAGGAGTATTTTTGGATGGCTACGATCTGTTTATAATCTCCGTAGCACTTCTCTTCATAAAGCCATTATGGTTAAACAGCAGTTTGGGCAGTCCCAATACTATTGCAGTTTACACAGGGTTACTTGCATCTTCCGCATTGATCGGTATGTTTGTCGGCGCAGTTACTTTAGGTCATTTTACCGATAAATATGGAAGAAAAGCAATGTATGTGATAGATCTCATATTTTTTGTAATTTTTGGTTTTTTGTCAGCTATTTCACAAAACATTTTTGAATTGATACTCTTCAGAATTCTCCTAGGCATAGGCATTGGGGCAGACTATCCAATTAGTTCAACATATATATCTGAATTTGCACCGGCAAAGTATAGGGGCAGAATAGTTTCTTTAACATTCATGTTTTGGGGTATAGGCTCTCTAACTGCTGCTGCGGTGGGGTTAAGCATGGTATCATTAGGGCCTGATGCCTGGAGATGGATGTTGTTTTCTGGAGTTTTGCCTGCAATAGTGGTAATATTGTTAAGGACCAGAATGCCGGAATCTCCCAGATGGTTGATTAGTCAAGGAGAGCGTAAAAAGGCTAATGAAGTGATCAATGATCTTGAAGCGAGGGCAGGTGTAGTTAAAAGCACTGAAAAATATAATTTAAAAGTGCCTGAAACCGATAAAGTGAAGGCATCAATGCTGTTATCTCCGTTTTATATTCGCAGAACTATCTTTTCATGGTTGCCATGGTTCTTTATGGACATTGCAGTTTACGGCATAGGCATTTTTTTGCCAACGATATTGCTAGGATTAGGATTTAAAACACATTTTGCATCTATTGAAGGCACTGCATTACTGGATATATTTGGAATTATTGGTTTTATTATTGCAATGTTTTTGATAGACCGGGTAGGAAGATTAAAGTTACAGGCTTTTGGATTTTTAGGGATGGCATTGTCTCTGATAATTTTAGCTTTTGCATATCCAACCACGATCTTAGCCATGTTCGTTTTATTTGCAATATTTCAACTGTCTATGAATGCAGGCCCTAACACAACGACATGGGTTATTGCAACAGAGTTGTTCCCTACCAGATTGAGAGCTACTGGACAAGGTACCTCAACTGCTTTTAGTAGAATGGGCGCGATCACAGGTGTATTCTTATTACCAATAATACTGGAGCTATTTGGAGTAGTTCCTATGCTGTTATTTGTAAGCATTGCTGCAATAATAGGTCTTGTTCTTACAGTTTCTCTGGGAGAAGAAACAAAAAATCTTTCACTGGAAGATGCATCAATGCTATTTCGAGAATTTTCGAAACTGATTGATGAGCTATTAACTAACATGAGGGCCTCAGCTAAAGAATTATATGAAATGGTCAGTTCATACGATAACCTAAAAATCAGGCAGAAGAAAATAAAAAGTATAGAGCATGATAATGATGAGGTTGTGCACAATATATTTAACAAGCTAAACAGATCTTTATCTGCGCCTATTGATGTAATTGACATTGCTGCACTGTCTAATGCTATTGACGATATTATTGATTTTATAGAAGCTACTAGCAATAGAATCGTTCTATATGAGATCAAAGAAAACACGCCTGAAATGATTGCTTTGACAGAGATAATAGTCAAATCTACAGAACAGCTGGAGATTGCTCTGAAAGAGATCAGAAAAATTAGAATTGGAGATTATCAAGATATCATTATAAAATGTAAAGAAATACATACTCTGGAAAACTATGCAGATGACATACTCGATTCTGCACTGGGAGAATTATTTAAACAATCTGATCCAATAAATATACTTAAGTTAAAAGAAATATATGAATATTTAGAAGCCGTTACAGATAAGTGTGAAGATGTTGCTGATGTTATCATGGATCTTACTGTAAAATACTCTTAAATATTATAGTGAGATCACACCTGGCTGCTTGGGAAACGGATGGGTATCCTCTATTCTTTTTAAGCCACAGATGTATCTGGTCAATCTCTCAATTCCAATTCCGAAACCAGCAGAAGGCTCAAGTCCCTGTTTTGCAAAGTTAAGATACCACTCGAATGTTTTTTCATCTTGCCCTTTCTTCAATATTCTCTCTTTTATTTTTTCGTAATCGTATTCTCTCTCTCCACCGGACAAAGCTTCTCCAAAACCTTCTGGATAGATAAGGTCCATATCAACCAATATCTCTGGATTTAAAGCATCTTCCCTATCATAAAATTCTCGAAATTGCAACGGTATATCAATGATCCAGAAAGGTTCTTCCATTTCACTGGACAGCTTTGCTTCAAAATCTGAGCCATAAACGTTCACCGCATCCGTGAATTTTATCTGCTTAAAAGGTCGCTGCGGAATTTTCAAAGTTCTGTTAAATCTGCTAAGTTCTTCTGAATTTAATACATTTATCTTTTCTGATAGATAAACAAAAAAATCTTCAACGATATTGATCATTTCTGCTCTAGTACCGTGCTTTTTTTCCAAATCAAACTGTGTGAATTCTGAAAGATGTCTGCCAGTCTTATTTTTATCAACAGTTTCCAATCTAACATTTGGTGAAAAAGCGAAAATCTGGTTCAGGTACTGAACCGCAATCTGTTTGTGAAATATCATACTTTTAGTGAGAATATAGGGCATTCCATAGTAGTTAATGTATGAATCTTCTGCAGGGTGATTTAACGGATCTGTCAAAGGTGAGATTATAACAGGCGGAATTTCTAAATACCCTCGCTGTTTAAAAAACTCTGACAGAATGGTTCTGATATTGCTCTGTACAGATATTGCATCTTTCAGCTCTTTTTTCTCTAAATGTTTCTTTATGCCTTCTACATCTATTTGAGATTTCATATTATCTCTAATTATAAATCTAATAAAAACATTATTATCAAAAAATAGACATTTTGTATATTTTATGTTAGTTATTAAAGTTAATTTTGAACATTTAGTCTAAAAAAATATATAATAGTTATACTTAACCATCTTTATGGATGAAAAAGATAGAAGGATTATAACATACCTGATGGAGCATGGCAGAGATAAAATATCTGAGATGTCTAAAAATCTGGATATTCCAAGAATAACTATCTATGAAAGAATGCAAACAATGATCAAAAATGGGGTTATAGATAAATTTACAGTAAAACCGAATTATAAAGAACTGGGACTGCCGATCATAGCATTTATTTTTGTGGCATTTGACCCAAAAGAAAAGATTACACAGAGAGAGCTTGGTTTAAAGATATCATCATATAAGGAAGTAGAGGAAGTTTACATAATTGCCGGTGAATGGGATCTTTTACTGAAAGTAAGGCTATCTACAATTGAAGAGGTAGGTAACTTTGTTCTTGATAAGTTAAGAGAGATGAAAGGTATAGGTAAAACCGAAACAATCACAGTTTTCTCTACGGTAAAACAATAAAAAATTAAAGATTTGAAGGGAATATTTCAGAGTATGTGATCAATGGCAAATTAGCATAAATCGATGGATAAATGATCTTAGCAAGCATCTCCAAACCTAAGAATATCTGAGGCCCTGCTTGCAGTAAATAAACATCATTCATTATCACGAATGAATTATTTTTTACCGCGTTTACATCTTTCCATATTGAATCGTTTTTTATGTCCGATTCTATAAAACTGTTGGAAGAGGCAAGCAATATTATATCTGGATTTGATGCTATTGCACTTTCTTCCGTCATTTCGAACCATTGTTGGGTCACATTTCCGGCAACGTTAATTGCACCTACAAGATTGATCATTCCATTAATAAAGGTACCCTGCCCTGCCGTATAAATCGGATTATACCATGCTAAAAATAACACTTTCAGCGGATTTGTAATGTTATATGAATCATTTTGTATATCGGTTGTAAGATTACTAAACATGCTATCGAGATAATCTGCACGAGGAGTGGTATTAGTTGCCAGGGCAACGATAGATATATCGTGCATAACCCAGGCTATTGTAGGCGGATTCAGAACTATCACCGGAATATTCAAATTTCTAAGGCTCTCAACCACGTTAGGCTCGAAATTGCTGTATGCTAAAACCAGATTCGGTTTCAATGCTACTATCTCTTCGATACTTGAGTTAGTAACACCACCTATGTGTGTTATATTAGCTGCCGCAGCAGGATAGTTATCGTATACAGTATCCCCGACTATCTTATTGCCTAATCCTAACGCAAATAATATCTCTGTATCTGAAGGTGCCAGTGATACGATTCTATTAACTGGCTGGGGCACTTTAACAACGGTATTATAGTCATCCACAACAGTAACAATGTCATTTCCTGAAAGCTTCGGCTTGGAATTATTCATTTCAAATCCTACTGCAAAACTTGCAACGATTAAAACAACAACTATCGAAATAGCATATATTCTTTTCATTAATTTCACCTCAAGTATATTTTAAAAAATGAAAATACACTTTAATATATAAATTTTGCTGGCAAAGGTGCAAATAATATTTATAGACATTAATTATTCACCATATTATGGATATTCAAGATAGAATAGTTTCTCTAACGTTAGATCTTATAAGAGCAAAGAGTGAGAATCCGCCAGGCAATGAAGAGGTTGTTGCAGACATTATTGAAAACAGGTTAAAAAACTACTTATCATTTGAGAGAATTGAAGTTTCTGAAAGCAGGGTAAATCTTATATTTGGGACTGGTGAAGATATTGTTTTTAATGGGCATATGGATACGGTCCCTATTGGAGTTGGCTGGGTACATGATCCTACCGGGGAGGTATTTAATGGAAGGATATATGGTAGAGGAAGTTCTGATATGAAAGGGGCTTTAGCAACGATAATTGTTGCTATTGAAGAAATTATAGACTCTGGCCAAAAAGAGAAATTAAAAAAATGTAAATTTGCTTTTGTAGCAGATGAGGAGGCAGGCGGAAATTTCGGGACAAAAAGTATAATTGGAAAAATAAAGGGCAAATATGGCGTAGTAATGGAAGGCTCTGTAAATAGTGGCATAGTATATATTCGGCCTGGAGTAAGAGGATCACTCTGGATAGAGCTGGTTTCTTATGGAAAAAGTGCACATGCAAGCAATCCTGCTGGAGGAGTAAATGCCATTTTAAATCTTGCAGACTTGTTAGTATCTTTAAAAAATGTAAATTTTAAATTTGAAAAGCATCCATATCTTCCATCACCTACTATCTCTATAGGGACAACAATCATAGGTGGAGAAAAAGTAAATGTAATTCCTGATCTAGCGAAGAGCACACTTGACATAAGAATGTTACCATCTCAAAAGAAGGAAGATATAATTAAAGTAATTGAAGACAGTATCAAACTTCAAAAATATAAA
Organism: Thermoplasmata archaeon; assembly: GCA_038729465.1. Taxonomy (NCBI): domain Archaea; kingdom Methanobacteriati; phylum Thermoplasmatota; class Thermoplasmata; species Thermoplasmata archaeon. Next base: position 8,360 of record JAVYRZ010000011.1, on the reverse strand, counting down.
AATCCTACATTGAATGTGGACATTAATATTATAGGAGAAAATCCTGCAGGAGAAATACCTTTAGATTCGAGGATCATAAAAATAGCCAAAACTGCCGGGAAGGAGGTACTTGGCTATGAGCCTGCATTTATAGGAGGAAGTGGCTCTAATGATTCTGCATATATGATTAATGGAGGCACAGAGACCATTACACTCGGGCCTGGTGATTTCTTGAATGATAATGCTCATGGAAAAGATGAGTCTGTCTCTATATTTACACTGGTTCAAATGCAAAAAATGTACAGGAGAATGATAGAAAATGCTTGAAATAATCGCTGTTGAAGATCCCGATGAAATCAGATCGGGTGTGGAGGTAATTAAAAAAGCATGGGGCGCTATAGATCTAGCTACCATTTTAAAAGATATCATTACAGGCATTAAATCCAATGGTGGGCTAGTCCTCATAGCTAAAGATGAGGACAAAGTGGTAGGCATATCTTTTGGGTTCATAGGCTATAAAAATTCAAAGATGTATTTTTATTCACATATGACGGGGGTTGCACAGGATTATAGAAAAAAGGATATTGGTAAAAACTTAAAATTGAAACAGCGAGAATGGGCAAAAAAACAAAATATAGACTTAATTAGCTGGACATTTGATCCGTTGCAAGGTCTAAATTCCAATTTCAATCTTCGCAAACTTGGAGCCATATCAAGAGTATACCTTGAAAATCATTATGGAACAATGACTGACTCACTAAACAGAGGGCTGAGATCTGATCGTTTAGTAGCTGAATGGTATATTAATTCAGAATATGTAGCAGAGAAACTAAAAGGTACAAAAAAAAGTTATGTTAATTTGAATAAATCCATAATTACAAAAGAGGCGGGTGATATCAGGATTATTGAGAACATAGATCTTAACTTAGAAGATGATACTATTCTTATTGAGATCCCCAAAAATATTGTATCTATTAAAGAATATAAACCTGAGGAAGCTGTTCGATGGAGAACTCTATCTGCCAAGGTTTACGAACATTATTTTTCAAAAGGATACGCGCTGTTAGACTTTTATACTGAAGATAATGCTAATTATCAGGTAGCCTCTAAGATACTTCCAGACATGGTACCTGAAAAATCTATATTTTTAGAATAATATCTTTTTCATTATCTTTAGATCATAATTTTTGATCGAATAAATTACAAAAATTTAAGTATGATTAACGTTATCAAAAATCAGTGAATAAAATGTTAACAAATAAAATCATAAAAATAGTATATATATATAAAAATGCTAAATGTTTTTTCAGGGTTATGAAAATTATTAGAGGTAATGAATTTTTATCATTCAGTATATATAGAAAAAGTGATTTTTATGTCAGATAAAAAAGAAAATAGAGTAAAAATAGAAGAGTTAGATTATAAAGAGGTATTAAGTATTTTAAAAACAAGCCTTGAAGATGGTATGACCGAAGAAGAAACAAAAAAGAGAGAAAGCGAATATGGATATAATGAGATACTGGAAAAAAAACAGAGTGCTATATTAAGCATTGCGAAAAAGTTCTGGGGAATTACACCTTGGATGCTAGAGATTGTAATAGTATTCTCATTGTTTATACACAATTATATTGATGCTTATATTATTGCAGGATTGCTTATAGTAAATGCGATCATTGGTTTTACGCAGGAAGAAAGAGCTACTAAGGCAGTGGAAATATTGCGAAAGAAATTACAGGTTAATGCTAGAGTTTTAAGAGATAAGATCTGGAAAGTAGTTCCGGCAAGAGAATTGGTCCCAGGAGATATTGTAAGAGTTAGGGCAGGAGATTTCGTTCCCGCAGATCTAAAAATAGCCAGTAATAATATTTTGAAGGTTGATCAATCTGCCCTTACCGGAGAATCTATGCCGGTAGATAAGAAAATTAATGATGTACTATTTTCTGGTTCTATTATAAGAAGAAATGAGGCTACGGCAATAGTAATTAAAACCGGCAACAAAACATATTTTGGAAAAACTACCGAGCTCATCAAGTTTGCAAAGCCTAAATTACATATGGAAGAAATTACAACAAAAATTGTAGACAGATTGCTTATAATTGTACTTACCTTAATTGGCGCAATGTTTGTGGTAACATACATTAGAGGGCTAAGCTTGATTACAGTTATTCCTTTAGCATTGGTATTAATAGTTTTTGCAGTGCCAGTAGCACTTCCCGCAATGTTTACAGTTAGTATGGCTTTTGGGTCACTTGAAGTCTCTAAAAAAGGCGTATTGTTAACACGTTTAAGCGCAATCGAAGACGCGGCATCTATGGACGTTGTCTGCGCTGATAAGACAGGTACACTAACCTCTAATAAATTATCAATTAGTAAAACAGTGGAATTAAATGGATTTTCTGAAAACGACATTATTCTTTATGGTGCTCTTGCATCTCAAGAAGCTAATCAAGATGCAATAGATATTGCATTTATTTCTGAGGCAAAAGCTAGAAACTTGCCAATTTCAAATTTTGCAGTTGAGAAATTTACACCGTTTGATCCCGGCCTTAGAAGAACTGAAGCAGAGGTAGAGAAAGATGGCAAAAAATATAAAATTGTGAAGGGAGCAGTAAGTGTAATAAGTACTTTGTGTAACATAGCTATAGATAAAGAGATATCTGAAAAAATGGATAATTTTGCAACAAAAGGATATCGAACTCTCGCTGTTGCAATATCTGAAAATAATGGGCCTTTAAGATTATGCGGATTAGTAGCTTTATATGATATGCCCAGAACAGACACTGGCAGTTTCATTCAAGAACTTAATAAATTAGGAGTTTCAGTAAAGATGTTAACTGGAGACGCTGCACCAATAGCAAAAGAGATAGCTATGGAGATTGGGCTCGGTGATAAGATAGTTTCTTCTTCAAAGATAAAAGATTTAAAATCAGAGAATCCAATAGAAGCTGCAAATACAGCAGAAGAAAGTGACGTTTTTGCGGAAGTTTATCCAGAAGACAAATATATTATTGTGAAAAGTTTGCAAGCTAAAGAGCATATAGTAGGCATGACCGGCGATGGCATAAACGATGCACCTGCACTTAAACAGGCAGAAGTAGGTATTGCTGTAAGCACTGCTACCGATGTGGCTAAAGGCGCTGCAAGTGTGGTACTTACCTCAGAAGGATTATCAAATATAGTAGATTTAGTGAAAAATGGGAGAAAAATATATCAGAGAATAGTCACATGGGTATTAAATAAAACTGTTAAAACATTTCAGATAGCAGTATTTGTAGCATTGGCTTTTTTGATAACCGGATATTATGTGATCTCTGCTTTGGATATTGTTCTGTTCCTATTTTTAATTGATTTTGTTACCATATCCATATCTACGGATAATACTAGAGGCTCTAAAAAACCAGAAAAATGGAACGTAACAAGCTTATTTAAATATAGTATTATTCTAGGAATCGTGCAAACTATAGAAATGTTTGGCCTTCTATACATTGCCATAATCTATCTTAAGTTATCTTCGAATATCAATGTTATGAACACATTCTTTTTTGCAAGTATTATGTATTTTGGGTTATTAACTCCGCTGATCCTCAGGGAAAGAGGTCCTTTCTGGAGCTCGAAGCCTGGCAAAACTCTTTTCATATCTATTATAGCTGACATGATAGCGGTAGCATTGATTTCTCTACTTGGGTTTGGTATTGTATCGACATTGTCCTTATACTATTTTGTAATTATAATTGTTTATACATTTATTGTAGGCCTATTTTTAAATGATGCTATTAAGCTTATGCTTAAAAAAGTAGGAGTGGCAAGATAACTTAAATAAAAATTTGTATCTTGAATAATGAAAAGTTTCTGGACTTTTTAAAATATCATTTTTTAATAGCAGCTATTGAGAAAAATAAAAAAAATATATAAGGTACTTTATTTTTTTACGACGATCACAGGAATATTAACTTTCGATATGACTTTAAGCGTTACACTGCCTATGAAAAAATCTTCTATATATGAATAACCTCTGTGCCCTATAATTATCGCATCAAATTTTCCATTGTTTGCCAGATCTATGATCACCCTTGCTGGATCTCCATCAGATATTGCGTATTCTACTTTATACTTTTTGTTAAGATTTAACTCTTTTATAAGTTCAGTCATTTTCTTCTCTGCCACGGATTTTGCGAAAGAGACAGATTCTGGATCTACGTATTCTTCCAGCTCTTTGATGCTCAATGACACAACATATAGAAAATTTATTGTTTCCAAGTCTGAAAATAATGCAATTCCTTTCTTTACAAATTCTACTGTGTCTTTTGAAAAATCTACTGGGATTAAAACATTTTTCATTTTATTCACCTCCACTTTGTACAGTTTTTGATTCTTCCATATCCTCCTTAAAGGTTACATCCCTTGTTTTGATGCCGTAGAAATGTGCAATTCTGGGCCTTAATTTTATGTAAGTAACCAAAAATATGATTTGAAATACTGGAAACACGGATGGTGCAATGACAACCAATGGTGAAAAAGCCAGAGCCGCAATGGCTATTGCCGTGGCTTCATTTTTGCCAATGCTGGGGAACGTTGCAGCCATAGCGTCCCAGAAATTGAATTTGATAGCTTTGAGAAAAAGTGTCATGAACAGAAGCGATATAGTTCCAAAAATCACAGCAATGTAAAAGATATCAATTACTGAGCTTATATGCATTTCCATTAGTTTCGCATTTGAAAAGAAAATGACAAACACTATCAAGAACATTCCGATCATTGTCACTGACGGAAAGATCGGAGAATATTGCTTGAACTTTGCTGGACCCAACTTTTTTAACAAAGCACTATGTGTTATCAGTCCTACAATCATTGGAATTATTATGATCTCTATGATAGTGGTGATCAGTAACATCATAGGAACGCTTACATGATATGCAGAACCGTACCAGTCAGCTAAAATTGGAATTATCGGTATAGCTAGAATAAAGGTTATTGCAACCATCGCTGTTGCAGCTTCTATGTTTCCGCGCATTAACCCCACATAACCTATAGACATGGAAGAACATGGTACTAGCCAAGCCAGAAATACACCCAGTCTCAATAATGGATTGGTCAAGAATATATCCCCTAAGATTATGGCCCATAAAGGTCCCCAACCAAAGTTCATTAAAAGTACTACTATAAGCATTTTCCAGGATTTAAATCCTTTTGCAAGCCCGTTAAAGTTTAACATCACCATCATCGGAAATATCATTATAATGATGGCAGCAAGCTCTAACATACTTAAGAATGCTTTATGTCCAGGCACCCACGAACCTGCCTGCAATCCTGCAAGTAGCCCTATTACTATAGCTATGGCCACGTATACTGCTAAAAATTTGTCCAGATGATCTCTTAATTTTACTAACTTTGAATCATTAGTCATAAACGGTGAATATTGATTTATTAATTTAAAAATTATTTACAAAAAATTGTATTTTAAATGTAAAATAATCAAAAAATTGCTAAATATTATAGCGGTTCCTCTAACACTATGTTTAGTTCAGTATTATATATCTCAAACTTGGTAAAGTATCTTCTTATATAATTTCTGATGTCATTGCATTTTTTGCCAATTATGGTAATAATAAATCTTTTATCTCCAGTAATAATAGTTATGGTCTTGATTTCCTCTTGAGTTTTCATAAACTGGATTGCCTCTTCAATATGATTTGATGGAATGTTACATAGTAATATTCCTTTACAATCATAGCCCATTAAGCTATAATCCAGTATCCCTTTACATTTTTTAATCACACCACGATTTTTCAGTAATGTAATTCTATCTCTAACAGTCCATAAATTCTTGTTTAGCTTGTCTGCTATATCTTGATATGTTAATGTACAATCTTCCTCTAAAAATTTTAAAATATCAAGATCTAAATTGTCCAGTACACTTACTTTAACATTTTTTTTCATTTATTACACCTAACAAACCTTTTTTCATTATGAATATCGAGCTATTTTATAATTCTGTTTCCATTATTTAATTCTTTCGAATATTTAGGTTCGGGAACATAAGTCCTTTTTACTTCCCCATCAAAAAAATGTTGTGATTTGTTACTATGCATATTTGTGCTCTCGATATTCTATCTTCTCTTTTTTGACTTGTGTCCCAACCAAATTCTCTTTTGTCTACTGAAAATCCTGCTTCTGAATTCTCTCTCTTGAATTATTCTTTTAGATATTTATACGGATCTTCCATCAAATAGTTGATCAGCTCTTTTCTACTGCAACTGTATTGTTGCGTTCTTCTTTTGTATATACAATTTTCTGAAATAATTTCATTTGTTTGAACAGTTATTTAACAATATTTTTTTATATCATTATCCAATTTAAGTTATTAATGATAGATTTTGCAATATTTCTTGCGGCTATGGGCATCACACTTCTTGAAATTTCTGAAGCTGCAGCAGTAGCTTTAGCTCTTTATGCAGAAGGCGGATCAAAGGCGTTCTTATATGTAGGGTTAGGAATAGCAATGGTATTGATAATAACTTTTATTATTGGCAAAGAGATCGCTTTACTTCCAATATTACTTATCAGGCTTGTGGCTGGATTCTTACTGCTTTATTTTGGATTAAGACTTGCTAGAAGCTCTAGAAGAGCAGTATTAAGATCTAGAAGTGTAGGAAATTCCAATGACGAAAAGATAGAGAAAGGCCTATTTTATACTGGCTTTTCTGTGGGAGCAGTAGAAGCATTTGAAGCAGCCATTGTACTTGTAGCACTTATCCCTATAAACTATAATTCCACATTTTTTGGTCTGTCAGCAGGTCTAATCATCGTTGTAATTGGTACCGCTGTACTTAGAAGCCAAGTAAGAAAGATCAAACAGGCTAATATGAAAGTCGCAGTATCAGCTTTACTCTTATCTTTTTCAGTCTTCTGGTTTTCTGAAGCATTCACGAATATGTCTGATCTTTTACTGATTCCTTTATTCGCCATATTTTTTGTTGCAGTGTATCTATTTGCGCATAGAAAATAATATTTTCACATCAACTATCCCATAAAAGCTGTAAGAGTATTGGAGCATGGTCAGATCCTTTAACCTCCTCTAAAATAGAAGAATTCTTGACATATTTTAATAATTCTGTGGTAATTATAGTATAGTCTATTCTCCAGCCAATGTTTTTTGCACGAGCATTAAATCGGTAAGACCACCAAGAATAATGACCTCCATCTTTGTTAAATATTCTAAATGTGTCTATATATCCTTTATTTAAAAACTCAGACATCCAGGCTCTCTCTTCTTTTGTAAACCCAGCATTATGTTCATTTTCTTTAGGTCTGGCTATATCTAATTCTGTATGAGCTACATTAAAATCACCTGCAATAACTAATGGTTTATTCTTACGGAGGGTTTCAGTATATTCTAAAAATATTTTGTCAAACTCAAGTTTATATTCTAATCTTTTTAAATCAGGTTGAGAATTAGGAAAATAAGAATTAATATAATAAAAATAATCAAATTCCAAAGTTTGAACCCTTCCCTCGCTATCAAATTTTTCATTACCTATTCCATTCTTAATTGTAATAGGTTTAGTCCTAGATAAAACTAATGTTCCACTGTATCCTTTTTTTACAGCAGAATTTAAATATACATTATATCCTAAATTGTAAATTTCAAGAGGTAAATCTGCTTGATTTACTTTAATTTCTTGAAACGAGATAATATCCGCATTTATATCCTTTATAAATTCAAAAAGTCCATTTTTAATAGCAGCTCTCAAACCATTTAAATTCCAAGATACCAATTTTAAATTCATAATATTTTAATAGCTTTTTAATAAATAATGTTTTCTATCTAAAATTTATAAATAACGTATTAAGTAATTTTGCATAATTTTCTTAAAGCCTCATTAGATTTGCTGAAACTTCTGAGTTGTTCATTAAGTCCTAATACAAGATCACAAATTGATGAAAAATATTGATGTTCTAGTTTTCTTATAACTTCCCATACTCTTTCTATCGCATTAAGCTCTGGAGAATATGGTGGTAGATATTCAAGTATTACATTATTATTTTCAAGAAATTCGTTTAGCGATGTTGCATGATGATACTTTGCATTATCTAGTATTATCTATATCTTTATTTTTTTGGAGATATTTCCATAAGATAATCTCTGAATGTAATAGCGTTATAACTGGTTGTTATCTTTGCCTGAACTGTCCATTTCTTGAATTTACTGATCCAAATACTCTGATACTGTTCCTTGTATGTTCTTGTAATATTACTGGATCTCTATCCTCTGCTGTTAACAATATTCTGTATCTGGAGCCATGCTGGTTGAAGTGACATTCATCCAAATATAATAAGTTAGTATTTTCTGAGATCAGATCAAAGAGTTTTTTTAAAATTGT
>JAVYRZ010000010.1 GCA_038729465.1 Thermoplasmata archaeon | reverse complement strand
AAAAGAGCAAGAATCACAGAGAGTTATGAGGATTGATATTGGTGTAAGGAATCTAAAGCAGAAGAATTAAAAATAAATGTTATAATAATAGATGAAAGTCATATGAGCAAATGCTCATTTTTGGATAATGAGAGTATAAACGTCATGACACTTACATGGGAAAGAGAATCAAAAGAAGAATATTCAGAGCATCAGATAGAAGATTAATACATGCGGATCTAAACGCAACATATAACATAATAAAAAAAGCAATTCCCAAAGCATTTGCAGACGGGATAGAGGGTATTGGGTTGTACCCGCAAAGTTTAAACATCAAAGAGATGATAACTCTCAAAGGTGGCTGTTAACATGGTTAACAGAAATCATAACCTAGAAATTTTAAATAATTATAAGTCTATATTGATCATGTGGATAATCTAGTAATAGAAACTAAAAATTTGTCAAAAGCATATGGTTCTAAATATGCATTAAGTAACCTGAACATTCAGATAAAAGAAGGGGAGATATACGGACTTTTAGGGCCTAACGGATCTGGTAAAAGTACGCTGATGCGAATATTGGCAGGGCTCTCAATACCTACCTTCGGCACCGTGAAAGTGCTTGGTTTCGATGTTGTAGCAGACAATTTAAAGATCAAAGAACTTGTAGGATTCATACCTGAAGTACCAGTTTTGTACGAATCTTTAACACCAATAGAATACTTTGATTTTATAGCCGCAATGCGAAAACTGGATAAGAACATAGTATTCGGGAGAGTCCATGAACTTGTAACGGCATTTGAGCTGAACGAGTACCTTAACGATTTTATAGGATCTCTATCCTTTGGAACAAAACAGAAAATTGCGATAATAGGAACATTATTGCATAATCCAAAATTAATAATCATGGATGAGGTAATGAATGGATTAGACCCTAAAAGCGCTAGAATTCTTAAAGACCTTATCAAGAGTTTCAGCAATCAGGGGAAGACGGTGATATTCTCCACGCACATTCTCGAAATTGTTGAAAATATATGCGATCGGGTTACAATATTGAAAGATGGAACTATGGTAGCCGAGGGAAACGTCAAAGATCTCAGAAATATAGTTTCTGGATCTCTGGAATCGCTGTTTTTCAAGGTTACTGGAGAAAGTAACTTTGAAGCGATCATAAATGCGATCAGTGAAAAATTATGAGCTTTAAAATACATACTATATTAACAAGAGAAGAGGCATATTTAGGTATAAAAAATGCGTATAATGGAGATAAATCAAGCAACAGAATAAACGCAAGATTAAAAAATGTAGTGCTTTACAATAATCTCAATTTTGCAGTAATATACCTTATTTTATCCGCCTCTTTTTCTTACTATATTTATTTATCACACACCTTCGCAACTTTAAATGGAGTATATTTTGTGATCTATCTATTCGTATTTATAGTATCCCTGTTTTATTCAACGCTTTTTCTAGGGAATATCATTGATCTCAATCTAATAGAACCTTTGAAAGCTATGCCAATTTCTAAGCGCACAATTATATATTCAATCACGCTTTCATGGCTGTTTTATAGTGGGTTATCTGTACTTTTTATAGCTGTGCCGGTCACGATAGTTACATTTATGATATATCATTCATTATTTACCATTATTATAGAACTTACATGGATCCTTATAGTCTTAATGTTTGGGTATTCTATCGGTATACTACTCTCATTTTTTATATCTTCCAAATCGTATAGATCCAAGTCGAAAAGATCTGCAGTTAAACAGGCTTTAAAAGTGTTTATTGTTATTTTCATAATTCTATTCTGGCAGTTGATCTTTTACCTGTCTAGATACATATTTGGATTTTTCAATGTTTTCACACTCCAATATTCTGGATACTGGTTTTTGTTTCCATTTTCCGCATCTTACTCGGTTGCAAATACGTTTAATGCACCACTGCTATCTATTTTTACTACGATTGCATATTTAATACTGTTTTCAATAGTTTTTGTATATTCTAGCAACAGGCTAAATAAATTTATTTTTGAAGGATTTTACATCAAAGAAAGCTCAAAAAATACAAAGATAAAGCATTCTGTTCTTTCATACAAAGCGCCATGGCTCGGATATTTAATACGTACAGCTCACTTTTTGGGAAGAAAACCTCAAGCACTTATTTCATTTATAATTCCTTTCGCATTTTTTATACCATTAATAATGAACATAATAGGGCAAACTAGCATCTCTTTCACCTATCTTTTAGGTTCCTCTCTGATAATAGTAATAATGCTCTCCATAGCCTCGCTTTCAACCATGGTGATGGAAGGCAAATCATACTGGGTGCTGAATATGCTACCAGTTTCAAAAAATCAGTTAGCAAAAATAAAAGCAAAATCTGAATTTATAATATTCGTAATAATTCTTTCAATAATATTAATTTTAATGGCTTATATATTGAACTTATTCAACTTTTTAATGTTTTTTCTGTGGTTAGATATATTGGCTGCAGCATTTGATACGCTTTATTTTACAAACATTTACCTGTTTTCAAAATTGACACCTGATACTGATACAGTCACAGCAACATCTTTTGGCGGAAATATGGCTGGAATTTTGATGATATTGCTGGCTGGGATATTAATTTACATACCTTTCGGGGTAGTGTATGCAATTAAACTCCTATATAATCTTGCTGTATTCCAATTTTTGGGATTGGCACTTTGCGCTTATATTATAGTGTTGATAATATTGAACTTATATGAAAAAATAAAAAAACCAAAAATATTTTAAAATTATATTTTTTTCTGCACAAATTCACTTTTTTTAGAACCTATGTATTTTTCTATTAATTCTGAGAGGTCCTCTTCTTCTCCTCTGTAAAGCACCTGAGAAACCTTGCTCTTATCACGATAAATAGTGATGCCTTTGCAATGTAACTTGTAAGCGAGCAAAAATGCATTTTCTACCTCATCCAGCCCAGCTTCATTTTTCAAGTTTATGGTTTTAGAAACTGCATTATCTACATGGCTCTGAAACACAGACTGCATTAGAATGTGCCAGGTATAATCGATGTCATGTGCAGTCACAAACAATCTTTTTATCTCATCCGGGAAATCAAAATTTTGCAATGAGTCAGATCCCGCAATGTCTTTAATCAAGTTTTCAGAATATTTGTTGTTTTTCTTCAAAAACTCTTCGAACTGAGGATTGATCTCTAGCAGTTCGGCACCTTCCAGTACATGCCTTACAAACACTACCCCGTATAACGGCTCGATGCCAGATGAAGTTCCAGCTATGATCGATATTGATCCAGTAGGAGCGATGGTTGTTGTGCTCGCATTACGCATTGGCACACTCCGATCATGCCATACCGAATTGCCCCAAGCCGTAAAAGTGCCTTTTCTTAAACTCAAATCCTCACTGGCTTTATGACTCTCTCGCTCCAAAAATGTCGCAATTTTATCTGCCAGCTCTATTGCCTCTTTAGAATTATATGGGATCTTCAACTTTAAAAACAGTTCTGCCAGTCCCATAACCCCAAGCCCTATCTTTCTAGTCTGTTTTGTCATATACTCTATTTGAGGCAAAGGATATTTATTTGCATCAATCACATTATCCAGAAAATTCACTGCTATTTTGATTACCTTCTTTAGCTTTTCCCAGTTAATGGCACCTTCTTCTACAAATTTTGTCAGATTTATAGACCCAAGATTACAGGACTCGTATGGTAGCAGAGGCTGCTCTCCGCAGGGGTTTGTTGCCTCGATCTCACCAAGATAGGGAGTAGGATTCTTTTTATTGATCTCGTCAATAAATATTACTCCCGGATCTCCAGTTTTCCAAGCTTGCGAAACTATCAGGTTCCATAACTGTGAGGCGGGAACTGTGGCAGTTACTTCCTGTGTCCTGGGATTTACAAGATCAAAACTACCATTATCTTTCAGCGCCTCCATAAACGTATCAGTGATTGCAACACTGAGATTGAAGTTCTGTAACTTTCCATCAAATCCTTTTGCAGTAATAAATGATATGATGTCCGGATGATCTATTCTCAAGATTCCCATGTTTGCTCCTCTTCTCTTACCACCCTGCTTTATTATTGTTGTTGATTTATCAAATATCTCCATAAAAGAGACCGGCCCTGAAGCCACTCCTTTCGTTGATCCCACTAAATCTCCTTCAGGCCTGAGCCTAGAAAATGAAAAGCCTGTACCGCCTCCACTCTTATGTATAATTGCAGCGTATTTTACAGCGTCATATATAGAGTCTATCGAATCGTATATCGGAACTACAAAGCAAGCAGATAACTGGCTTATAGACGTATTTGAGTTCATCAAAGTCGGCGAATTTGGCAAAAATTGCAAATTGACCATGATATCATAGTATTTTCTGATATACTCTTCAATCTCCTCACTCTTTTCATCCAGTATGTTAAGCATATCTTCAAAATTCACTTTCATCGCATGCTCTTTATTGAGAGAGTCAAATGCCCTTAAAAGCATCTCTTTCTCAAATCTTGACAGACGTATCTTTTTATTTTCATACATATAAGATGTGTCACGATCTTTCTGTTTTTTATTAATATCATATACCTGCTCATCATAGAGAATTTCTACTAACCCAACATATCTGGCAACTCTGTAGAACATCTCTCTTGGAGTCTCTATGACTCTCCCAAAATCATCTTTCAATAAATATCTGGATTCAAGTACTTTTATGGCATTTACATTCAGTTTTAAATCATCCTTTATACCATACATGTACTTGATCTCGCGAATTTCCTTTCTCTTTTGCCTGTATAAAATATAAGCTTTTGCAGTTTTTACCAGATTTGCTTCCATCAGCGTTTCTTCTACCAGATCCTGGATGTTTTCTACAGAAGGTACTGAGTTCTGAAATTGCTGAAGCAACTTTTTTTCAACTGATTCGCCCAACTTTTCACAGACCTTCTCCGGGCTCTCAATTTCTTCGGTACTTTTTAAAGCTTTCAATATTGCATCCACTATTTTCTGACGGCTGTACAAAACATAGTCTCCACTTCTCTTTCTAACCAGACTGATCATACAAAAAATAGATATACAAAGATAAACATATAATTTTCTGTTATTTTTATAAAAAAATAGAAAATATTACAACAATTGCAAATATGTATCAAGTTCAGGATTCTAAGAAAAAATCACTTTTTAAAAAAATAGACAGAGCATCAAGCGAAAGTTTTTTTAATGAATAACCATTAATGAAACTGGGTATCAGACTTGGCCGGGAGGCTAGGCGTCTCCTGTACTTGAAATCGTCTATACGCAAGGGCGACAGTCAGAGGCGATGTAGCCAGATTACCACCAAGCCACCTTACACTGTTGATGCCCTGTCCTATGAGATCGAAGGTGTATAAGGCAGAATCTGTAGAGATTCCACCTTATATTTTATCATGGAAACTCCGCCAGGCCCGGAAGGGAGCAGCGGTACCGTGAACTCTTGGTGCTTGTAGGGGCGCGGGGTTGAAGTATCTGGTGGAGCACTTGATGATAGTCTGAACATTCACTTTGATGTGTCTGATACCCACTTTTTAATTATATTTTTATACATTTTGAAAAAGAAATCGTCAACTTAAAAAAAAACTCGTCAATTTTAAATAAGAATTTGCTATTACTGTTTTGATAAATATGTACAACCAAAATGTAGAAGAACTGGAAAGAAAAGCGAATGAACCCGCAAAGAAAGCAAACTCATGGCATTCGTTCTTTAAAGGGAAGATTGAGGTAATGCCAAAATGTTCAATTACTGATTACCAAGATTTCAGTGTATGGTACACACCGGGGGTCGCCGAACCATGTAAAGAAATTGCTAAAGATCCTGACAAGGTATATGAATATACCAATAAATGGAACAATGTTGCGATAGTATCTGATGGGTCAAGAGTTCTTGGCCTGGGAAATATAGGGCCACTGGCTGGACTGCCGGTTATGGAAGGTAAAGCTTTACTTTTCAAGTATCTAGGTGGCGTTGACGCGTTTCCTATAATGTTAAATACACAAGATCCAGAAGAGATCATAAAGACTGTTAAGACGATTGCTCCAACATTTGGGGGCATAAATTTAGAAGATATGGCAACTCCAAAATGTTTTCATATACTAGAGAGACTCAGGGCCGAGTTGGACATACCTGTATGGCATGACGACCAGCAAGGCACAGCATCCGTAGTGTTGGCAGGTGTTATTAACGCGCTTAAATTGACAAACAGAAAAATTAAAGATGCAACGATAACAATAGTAGGAGCAGGCGCTGCGAACATAGCACTTACAAGAATATTGATAAAAGTAGGTGCTAACCCAAAGAATATAATTTTGGTGGACAGTAAAGGAATTTTAAACGTGCATAGAAAAGACTTGGAAAATGAGGCTCGCAATAATCCTTACAAATGGGAATACGCGCAGATAACAAATGGAGAGAACAGAGCTGGAGATATGGCAGAAGCGATGATAGGTGTTGATGTTATGATTGCAGCATCTAAGTCTGGGCCAAACGTTATTAAGAAAGAATGGGTCTCTAAAATGAATAAGGATTCTATCGTGTTTGCGGTGGCAAACCCAGTTCCTGAAATATGGCCTTGGGAAGCAAAAGAAGCAGGTGCAAAAATCATTGGCACTGGCAGATCTGACTTTCCAAATCAGCTTAATAACTCTATAGGTTTTCCTGGGATTTTCAGAGGTACACTTGATGTCAGAGCAAAAACGATCACTGATGAGATGGCAATAGCCGCAAGCATGGCAATAGCATCAGTTGCGGAGGAAGAGGGCCTGAGAGAGGATTATATTGTTCCAACAATGGAAAATTCATATTTGTTTGCGAGAGAAGCAACAGCAGTGGCCGAAAAGGCAATAGATCAGGGTGTGGCAAGAATAAAGAAGAGCCATGACGAGCTGTTTAACGATGCATCTATAAACATAGATAGCGCAAAAATGAAGATTAAATGCATGCTAGACAGCAATTGTATCAGAAAGGTTGGAAACTTTATAAAATAACCAACATTTTTATACTTTTTATTTTTATTCTATTTTTGATGGACCCTAATGATATAAGATTGAGATTGTTACAAAGAAAATTAAAAGATGATGTTGCAGTTATAGACTCTGAGGCCCCAGAGCTATTGAAATTTTTGGGCACGAAAAGTTTAAGCTATCTTTTAGTAACAGGCGCGGACATCAAAATAATAGCTCACAAGGTCTTTGAAGAAGAGCTTGAAAATTTGAGATTGAATCACGACATAATTATTACTAAAGATCCAGAAATGGAGCTGAAAAAACTGATAAGAGGCAGGGTTTATGCAACAAAGCATATTTTTAAAGAGACTTTCGATATTACGGATATATTAAGCGACATACTTAAAAAACCAATGGAAGAAGATCTGAAAGTATTCAGAGAGCTGACTGAAAAAATTGATATATCTTTGAACAAGGCTGTAGAATCAATAAAAATAGGATTGCGTGAATATGAGGTAAAGGCAGAAATTGATTTTAACTTGGAAAAGTTAGGAATTGATCATTATCTTTATCCTACGGTCGTATTGTTTGGGAAAAGAACAGCATATCCAATGGGTGTTGCATCGGAAAAGAGGCTTGAAGAAAACGAGATGATTTTAATAGATACTGCTCCAGTATACAGAGGCTATTCTGGCTCTATTGGCAGAATGATATTCACGAATTTTGATAGTTTTTGGGCAGAAAAACTGAATTTTCTGAACGATGTACTGCAATCTGCTACCTCGATGCTTTTCCCTGGCTCTGAAATGCAGAATCTTGATGATTTTATACGATCCAGATTAAAGAGGAAAGGATTTGAGTATGAACATTACACTGGCCATGCACTTGGTGGCTTTTACAAGCCAATGATCTATCCCGGTACATCAGATATATTAGAGAGGAACATGATATTTACTTTAGAACCTGGAATATATATACATAACAGAGGTGGGATAAGAGTTAAAAACCATATTTTAGTAAGAGAAAATGGTATTGAGATCCTTGACCGGTTTGGTAAAGAGTGATAAATTTAATGTATTTTTCGCTTTTATATCCAGATACTTTAAACTGCGTGTTTTATGACCAAAAATGTGAAAATCAGGGTACTTTGTCAATTGCTGTTTAAAGCCATAAAACACCATAAAATTTATATGATACTTATGTATGTATGAAAAAGCATTCAATTAAAAATAGCTGGGTCCGTAGCTCAGTACGGTAGAGCATCTGGCTTTTAACCAGGTGGCCGGGGGTTCAAATCCCCTCGGACCCGTAATAAGTTTAAAGGAGTAATAATAATATGAAAAAATTTAATGTCCTAGAACATGAATTAGTTCCTGAACATTATTTAGTTCCCCGAGAGGAGGAAGAAAAGATACTTCAAGAACTATCAGTTGATAAGAGTTTACTGCCGAAAATTTATAGATCTGATCCAGCGGTAAAGATACTTGAAAAAATTTATGGGCCGATAGAGTCTGGACGAATTGTAAAGATAATACGGGACAGCACTGTGGCCGGGAAGACTATAGTTTATAGAACTGTAGTTGAACAGTAACCAGCTATTTTAAAAAAATAAAATTAAAAAGGTGTATTAAAATATGAAAAATGTAATTGATGCGTTCTTTAGAGAAAGAAGTATAGTAAATCATCAGATAGCTTCGTATAATAGTTTTATTCCATCGGCAGACAATGTTGAAAATGTGTTACAGCACATAATAGACAGTACTAAGATCTCCGATGAAGACATACCTGGCGAGTTAACCTTAGACAAGAGCAAGACCAGTGGTAAGATAATAAAAATAAGGTTTGGGAGAGACAAAGAAAATCCAGACCGGCCTACAGTAAAGTTTGTGATGTCCGCCGGCAGAGGGGGCTCTGATTTTAACAGAATAAAGACACCCATGGAGGCGAGAATCAGGGATTTTACATACAGTGGTGAGCTGTTCATAACTTTTCAGGAAATTGATATTGATGAAAAGACGAATGAAACGATAACTAAAGAGGCAGAAGAAGTTAAGATCGGCGATATACCGATAATGATAAAGTCTAAAGTTTGCGTTTTAAATGAAAAAAATATTGATGATTATCTGCAAGATGAATATGCTAAAAAACCGGCGGCAATATCCAAAAACGACAGCTATGAAAAAAAGCTGCAGTTTCTGAAGGAAGACCCTGAAGACCCGGGTGGATATTTTATAGTGTCAGGAACTGAGCGAGTATTAGTGACACTTGAAGATCTGGCACCGAATCGAGTACTGGTAGAAAAAGAGGACAAATACGATACTACGGTGGAAGTAGCCAAGATATTTTCGCAAGTGGAAGGGTACAGATCTTTAATTACCGTTGAGAAGAAACTGGATGGTATGATGTTAGTTTCTATACCAGTCATATCCGGCTCTTTATCATTAATAATACTGATGAAAGCGCTTGGGATGGAGAAGGATGAAGAGATCTATAATGCGATAGTAAGCAACGAAAAGATGGGCCCTATTGTTCTGGCAAACATTGAAGATTGTGAGCGTGAAAAAGGGTACATTGATGAAGGGATAATGAGCACCAATGATGCGATTAGCTATCTCGAAAAAAGATTTGCGGCAGGACAGGCTAAAGAATACCGTGAAAAAAGGATCTCGCAGATACTAGACAAGTCCCTATTACCACATCTGGGAGACAAACCATCAGATCGCCTTAAAAAAGCACTTTATCTAGGCAGAATGGCCAGAATGGCATTAGAACTGCATTTTAATTTGAGGTCTGAAGACGATAAAGATAATCTATCCAATAAGCGATTAAAGCTCGCAGGAGACCTATTAGAAGAGCTCTTTAGAGATGCTTTTGAATCATTATTGAAAGACCTGAAATATCATTTAGAAAGGACTTACAATCGAAAGAAGGGGATGATCAAGCTTCGTGCTGCAGTGCGGCAAGATGTCCTTACCCAGAAAATATTGCATGCGATGGCAACCGGAAACTGGGTTGGAGGAAGGACGGGGGTATCACAATTGTTAGATCGAACATCCTATCTAAGCATGATCAGCCATCTGAGAAGGATCACCTCACCTCTCACAAGGTCCCAGCCTCACTTTGAGGCCAGAGACTTACATCCTACACAGTGGGGTCGGTTATGCCCCAATGAAACGCCTGAAGGTCAGAATTGCGGGCTTGTAAAAAACGCAGCTTTAATCATAGATATTTCTGAAGACACGCCTATAGAACCAATAAAAAAGGAGTTGAATGATAAAGGTCTGAAAATGATAGCTCATGATACTGGAAAGCTTGCAAGAGTGTATTTAAACGGTGATCTAGTAGGGTTTTATGAAGATCCTATTGAACTATTGAACTATCTTAAAGAAAAGCGCAGATATGGCGATCTGTCTCATAACATCAACATGAGATATGATAGTATCACAAACGAGCTTATGATCAATGCAGATAAAGGTCGCATAAGAAGACCTTTGTTTATAGTAAAAGATGGATCGATACTTTACACACATAAACACCAGGAGATGTTGCAAAGTGGCAAGAAAACCATTGCAGACCTATTGAAAGAGAGCGTGATAGAGTGGGTCGATGCTGATGAAGAAGATAACGCTTTTATTGCAGTATACCCATATAATGTGCCACCAAAATGCCCGAAATGCGGGCATATTTTAAGCAGAAATGATGCGATCTGGCAAAATCCAGGTAAAGATGAGAAAAATATAGATCTAATGTGCACTTACTGTAAAGGCACTTTTAAAGTTGAAAAACTGCTGAATAAAGAGCATACACATTTAGAGATAGATCCTATTTTGATACTGGGTGTGATAGCGGGCATGGTTCCTTATCCTGAGCATAATATGTCTTCAAGAATTACGTTAGGAGCGGCAATGACAAAACAGTCTCTGGGATTGCCTGCATCAAATTACAGAATGCGGCCAGATACTAGGGAGCATCTATTGCATTATCCTCAGGTTCCACTGTTAAAAACAAAGAGCATGGAATTTTCAAAATTCATAAAGCGTCCATCAGGTCAGAATTTTGTGGTAGCGGTAGTATCCTACCAGGGTTATAACATCCAGGATGCACTGGTAATGAACAAAGCCGCGGTTGAGAGAGGGCTTGGAAGAAGTACGTTTTTCAGAACTTACCAATCAGAAGAGCGCAGGTATCCGGGTGGTCAGATGGATCGATTTGAGATTCCTAGCCCTGATGTAAAAGGTGTAAGGACAGAGGAAGCATATCGTTTCTTGGACACAGATGGGATTATATCCCCAGAACGATTTGTTAGCGGGGGAGAGGTGCTGATTGGCAAGACATCTCCACCCAGATTTTTGGAAGAACAGACCGACATAATTTCTCCGCAAAAGAGGAGAGAATCATCAGTAACGATAAGGCCAGAAGAGAGTGGTTTTGTGGATGGAGTAATATTGACAACATCTGAGAACGGAAACAAGCTTGTAAAAGTGAAGGTCAGAGACGAACGCATACCAGAGCTTGGTGATAAATTTGCGTCGCGACATGGGCAGAAAGGTGTGCTGGGTGCCATAGTGCCACAGGAAGACCTGCCATTTACTGAGGATGGAGTGATACCAGACTTGATAATAAATCCTCATGCAATACCATCCAGATTAACAATAGGGCATCTGTTAGAGATGATTGGAGGTAAGGTAGGGGCCATGGAAGGCAGGTTTATAGACGGCACAGTGTTTTCTGGAGAGCCAGAAGAGGCTTTGAGAAATGCATTAAAAGAAAACGGGTTTGATTATAATGGCAGAGAGATCATGTACGATGGTATAACTGGTAAGAAGCTCGAAGCAGAAATATTCACAGGGGTAATTTACTATCAAAAACTGCACCATATGGTTGGTGGCAAATTCCATGCAAGATCTCGTGGGCCGGTGCAGATTTTGACAAGGCAGCCTACAGAAGGAAGATCCAGGCAGGGCGGACTGAGGTTTGGAGAGATGGAACGTGATACTTTAATAGGGCATGGAGCGGCGATGGTTATCAAAGACCGATTACTGGATCAATCAGACGGAACATTACTTTACGTATGCGGCAATCCCAACTGTGGTCATGTTGCAATATTTGACCGAAAGACAGGTTCTTTAAGGTGTCCCGTATGTGGCAATAAAACTAATATATACATGATTGAAACGAGCTACGCATTTAAGTTGATGAGAGATGAAGTAATGTCACTTGGCGTGGTTATGAGAATGGTGTTGGGTGATTTAAAATGATGAGATCAACAATGAGCAAAAGGATTAATTATCTAAAATTTGCATTATTATCTCCGGACGAGATCAGAAAACTCAGTGCAGTAAAAGTTAGTGATGCAGATACTTATGATGAAGATGGTTTTCCGATTGAACGAGGGTTGATGGACCTGAGAATGGGAGTGATCGAGCCAGGATTAAAATGCAAAACTTGCAATGGCAAGGTAGATGAATGCCCAGGTCATTTCGGGCACATTGAACTAGCAATGCCAGTTGTTCATGTGGGGTTCATAAAAGAGATCAAAACTTATTTAGATTCTACATGCAGTAAGTGTGGAAGGGTTAAACTGGATGATTCAGAGCTTCTGATGTACAAAAGCGAGATCATGAAAGCTATAGACTCTGGCATAGAAAGCACTGAAAATTCACTGTTGATTAAAAAAGTGATGGATGAAGCTGCCTCTAAGACAGTTTGCCCACACTGTGGAGCAGAGCAGAAAAAGATAATGTTAGATAAGCCTACCACTTTCAGAGAAGACAATGCAAAGATTACACCCAGAGAGATAAGAGAGCGCTTAGAGCGCATCCCGGATGATGATTTACCATACATTGGTGTAAATCCTAAAGTTGCAAGACCTGAGTGGATGATTTTGACTGTATTACCAGTTCCACCGGTTAATGTGAGACCTACCATTACTTTAGAGACCGGAGAGAGAAGCGAGGATGATTTAACACACAAGCTTGTGGATATAATCAGGATCAATCAAAGGCTTAGAGAAAGTAGGGACAGCGGCGCACCTCAGCTAATTATTGAAGATTTATGGGAGTTGTTGCAATATCATATTACCACGTTTTTAGATAATCAGACCTCTGGCATACCACCGGCAAGGCACAGAAGTGGAAGACCATTAAAAACGTTGGTACAGAGGCTGAAAGGCAAAGAGGGCAGGTTCAGAGCTAATCTGTCAGGTAAGAGAGTTAACTTTTCAGCAAGGACTGTAATATCGCCAGAACCGTTTTTGTCTATTAACGAAGTAGGTGTACCTGAGCTAGCAGCAAGAGAACTGACAGTGCCCATGATAGTTACGCCTTTTAATATTGAAAAAACGCGAGAAATTGTAAAATTAGGCCCTGAACCAAAAGGTACTAAGTATATAGCCGGCGCTAATTATGTAATCAGGCCGGACAGTAAGAGAATAAAGATCACAGAATCTAATGCAGAAGAGGTTTCTAAAAAGCTTGAATATGGATGGATTGTAGAGAGGCAGTTAACTGATGGGGACATTGTACTTTTTAACAGGCAGCCATCGCTGCACAGAATGTCAATGATGGCTCACAGAGTACGCGTAATGAACGGCAGAACGTTCAGGTTCAATCTTGCAGTTTGTCCTCCTTACAATGCAGATTTTGATGGCGATGAGATGAATCTGCATGTGCTGCAGGGAGAAGAAGCCAGGGCAGAAGCGAGAATTTTGATGCTTGTGCAAGAGCATATACGATCCCCTAGATTTGGAGGTCCCATAATCGGAGGTGTACATGATCACATTACTGGCCTGTTTTTGTTGACTTACAAAAATCCAAAGTTCAGTAAAGTAGATGCATTGCACATACTTTCTTACGTAAAATACGATAAGCTGCCAGAACCTATTTTAGAGAATGGCAAGGAATATTACTATGGTAAAGATCTGTTTTCTCTTATTTTACCAAAAGATATGAACTTTGAATATAAAAACAAACTTTGTGAAGGAGAGAAAGTCTGTAAAACCTGCACTTTTGAAACCTGTCCTTATGATGCGTACGTTGCCATAAAAAACGGTAAGCTGATAAGTGGTGCTATTGACGAAAAAGGATTGGGCGCATTTAAAGGTGTGTTATTGGATCGAGTTTCTAGGGACTATGGACCAGAGATAGCAGCCGAGTTCATCAATAACTTTACAAGATTGTCTGTGGGAGTAATATCCTATTTGGGGTTCAGTACAGGCATAGATGACGATGATATACCAGAAGAGGCAAAATATCAGGTTTCCGAAATATTAAATGATGCAGAATCAAAAACGCAGGAACTGATAGACATCTATAAACGTGGCCTTTTGCAGGGTTCTCCTGGAAAGTCACTGGAAGAGACACTGGAAGAACTGATTATGAAAACACTGTCAGACTATCAGAAGACTGCTGGTGATGTGGTCAGTAAAGTGCTGGGTATGGACAACTCATCTGTAAAAATGGCAAGATCTGGAGCCAGGGCATCAATGTTAAATCTTGCGCAGGTTGCTGCAAATATAGGGCAGCAGGCAGTGCGAGGAAAGAGAATACAGAGAGGATATCAAAACAGGACTTTGCCACACTTTAAAAAAGATGATCTTGGCCCTTTTGCTCACGGATATGTTAGATCATCATATAAAGATGGTTTAAATCCGACAGAATATTTCTTTCACGCAATGGGTGGCAGAGAAGGGCTGGTAGATACAGCTGTGCGTACATCAAGAAGCGGATACATGCAAAGAAGATTGATAAATGCACTTGAAGATTTGAAGGCAGACGACATGACTAAGGTTGTGGACACTACAGGTGCGATAATACAATTTAAGTTTGGAGAAGATGGTACGGATCCTACTCGTGCGTTTCAAGGAAATGCTGTGGACATAGACAAGGCGATTACAGAAGTGATCCCTGACTACTCAAAGAGAAGGAGGAAATAATCATGATAACTATTTTATGGAGAGAGTCACAGCAAATTATAGATAGCTTAAAAGAGGCCTTACCTGCAACCTTTGGTGTAGAATTCAAATTTGAGCATAGCATTAAAGTACCATTAAAAATGTATTTGACTGTAGATGGTGAAAATGTCACCTATTATGCTCTTGTAACAAGAATGGAGAAATATGTGGATCAAAAACTGGATTTTCAAAGAAAAGCAAAAACCATTGAAAACGTGTTTTTTATAGAAGAGCTAGAACAGATATCTCCTATTCCAGTTAAAGATTTTGAAAACGAGGCTGGGAAATCGATCAAAAAAGTGACTAAATTTACATATTTGAGCCTTGAAGAATATGTTCCTGAACTGATCAAAAAAGTGCCAGAATTAAGCGAATTTGAATTAAAGATTTACGAATATGGCAAGCAGCATGGTGTTGAATTGCCAAACAAGCTTATCAAGGACTTAGATGAAAAATTAAAGAATATTGATATTAAAGAAAAGGAGCTGAAAGATATTATCAAGAAAGTATGCGACGAATATAAGACCGTGAAAGTTGACAATTATGAAGCAGTAGGAATAATAGCAGCGCAGTCTATCGGCGAGCCGGGCACGCAGCTTACTTTAAAGACATTTCACTATGCAGGTGTTGCAGAGGTGGATATCACAAAAGGATTGCCAAGATTGATCGAGATTGTGGACGCAAGAATCACGCCGAGCACACCTATGGCAGAAATCTATTTAACTGAAGATTATGCAAAGGACCAAGACAAAGCGAAAGAGCTCGCTAAAAAGATAGAGAGCACTACGGTTCTGGATGTTGCAGATGTAGAGATATTGGAGGCAGAGATGCAGATTCAGGTCAGGCCAGAGCCAAGGAAGATCAAGGAACGAGGTATATCAGAGCATCTGCTGAAAGAGAAAATAGAGAAGATCAAAGGATATAAAATGAGCATAGTAGAAGAAGGTCATGTGATAAAGATTTCGCTGGATGAGAGTTCTTACAAAAAGCTATACCTCCTGAGTGAATCAATAAAAAACCTGCTGTTGCAAGGCATATCCGGCATAAAAAGAGCGATTATCAAGCTTGATGATGCTACAAAAGAGTACAAGATCTTTACGCAGGGCAGTAATCTGAAAGAGATACTAGAGATGGACGGTGTCAACGGGAAGAAGGTAGTTACCAACGATATAATCGAGATTTACAACGTGCTGGGCGTAGAAGCGGCAAGAAATGCAATAATGATTGAGATGAACAAAACGCTAGCTGATCAGGGTCTTTTTGTGGATATGCGGCATCTGATGCTGGTAGCGGACATGATGACCTTCGAAGGTGATGTGGAAGCGATAGGCAGGCATGGTATAGCAGGCAAAAAAGCGAGTGTGCTAGCAAGAGCGGCATTTGAGATCACTGCCAAACACCTGATGAAAGCAGGATTGTTAGGTGAGGTTGATGAACTTAACGGCGTGGCTGAAAACATAATAGTGGGACAGCCTATAACACTAGGAACTGGTGCAGTACCATTGATCTATAAGTATGAGCAGAAAGAGGTGAAAAAATGAATTTAGCAAAAGAGATAAAGAATGCTATGGAAACTGGAAAACTGTATTTTGGACTTAAACAGGCAAAGAAAAGTTTAAAATTGAACATTGCAAAGTTGTACATAGTTGCAAGCGATTGCCCGGACCCTAACTTTTTGAAAAATAAGATTGAGAATGTACCGATCTACCTATATAATGGAAAAAGCAGCGAGTTGGGATCTATGTGCGGGGCTGTTTACAGTATATCCATAATTACAGTGTCAGATCCGGGGAACTCAGCATTACTCGGCTTGATAGAAGGATGAATTGTATGGGATCTATCAAACTGGATGATCGTTCATTGAGAATGATGAATGTATTTTTCTCAAACACGAAAGTAGAAGTTATGGATGTATTGGAAGATGATAGCGTAATTGTGTTTGTTATATTTCCTGGAAGTTTGCAAAAAGCGATTCAGAATAACGGTGCAAATATACAGAAAGTGAGAGAAATGCTTGGCAAGAATATATGGGTTCTTGAATATAGCATGGATCCAAAACGATTTATAAGCAACTTTTTTTATAGGTTCAGAGTAACAAACGTGGAGATGGACGATGCAAATGGAAAATTTAGCATAGTGGTACACGTGAACATGGCTGAAAAGGCAAGGGCCATAGGCAAGGATGGCAAAAACCTGAAACTTGCAAGAGAGCTGATGAATAGATATTTTCCAGTAGAGAGCATCCAGATTCAATAAAGGTGAGAGGATGAAATTATATGTTAAAATATATTTTAGTCCTGATGGCGTATCTCCGTTAGAGATCATACAAATTTTAAAAGAGAGCGGTTTTATGTCAGTATTTGGGCAGTTTGATTTTGTAAAAGAGTTTGACAGTGAGCAAGAGTATAATGATACAGTTACAAAGCTTTATCTTTCTCTAAAGGGTACAGGAGTAATTTTCAGGATAAATACCAAGATCGAGTGAAAAAATATTTTTTTAACTTTCAAAACGTTTAAAAATTCTTATCAAAATACAGTCTCTATTTTTTGTTACTATAATTTTTCATCGATTTAATTTATAAAAGAGTGTTCAAATAACTACAAGAATACCTGAATAGATCAAAAATGTGAGCAAGAATAATGTATCTTGCGTTAGAAAGATACTAAAATAGCCATGCGATTGTTGCACAGCATAATCTTTATCTAGAGTTGAAAAAGTATTCTATAATCTTATTGTGATCAAATGCCAGTACTGGAATCTGGTCCCTAGATAATAATAACACCGACTCTGCATCATCACCCGCTCTTAAAGATCCTCCAATTGCTTCCAATACATATACTGCAGAGATAACATGCCCTCTCGGGTCACGATATGGATCTGAATAAACGTTAAGTAACCGTTCAACCCTAGCTTTTATTCCAATTTCCTCAAAGATCTCTCTCACAACCGCAGATTCTAAGTTCTCTCCATATTCTACAAATCCCCCCGGCAGCGCTAGATAACCTTTAAAAGGTTCATTTTTCCTCTTTACAAGCGTTATGTTATCATTAATAATAAGTATTCCATCTACAGCAACTGATGGTAATTTGTATGGCCTGGTTGAATAATATGTAAAAATGTTAAAGTATTTTTCATAATCATTAATTAAACTTAGGCCTTGTGCAGTTAACTTTGTGTTTCCTCTTCCAATTCCCCCTCTTTCAGCGATTACAACTTTCTGCTGATATGCAGTTTCGATCTTCTTTATTACCCCCCAAGCATAACGATATGACATTTTTAGTGAATCTGCTGCAGCTTTTAAGTTTTTTAGCTCATCTATTTTTTTTAAAAGCGCATAAGAACCCTCTCCTAAAACGTACCTATTATCGTGCTCTAGCCAGATCTTAAATTTTATATTCATACTCTACCAGAAGAATATATAAAAATTGCATATTTATAACTTTTTTAAATTCAAAATCAAATATTTTTAATAATTGGTTTCGATATCTGGGTGAAATGAATGTTAAATTATCGTTAGCATCTGCTATATACCTGGGTCTCAAGCCTGGTAACTTGAATTTTCCAGTATCCACAATATACATAATGTTTGGTGAAAAATGTAATTCAAATTGCTCTTTTTGTGCGCAGGCATATTCTCACGCGCAAGAAAATATGCTTTCTAGAGTACCATGGTTCTCATATGATACAGATCTGGTAATAGAGAAATTAAGAGTGAGCAAATTAGCTAGGATCTGTGTTCAGACTTTAGATTATCTCGGTGTAGAGAAAGAGCTTCTTGAATTTTTGAGCAGGTTGAAAAATTTGAACGTGCCAATCTCCATTTCGATAACTCCAATCTCCAATGCATCAATGATCCTGTTCAGAGATTATGTAGACACGATCAGCTTTGCCCTTGATGCTGCCACACCACCACTGTTTGAAAAATACAAAGGACGTATGGTAGGTAATAGGTTTACTTGGGAAGAACACTGGAACGCACTTTTAAATGCCAAAAAAATATTTGAGCATGTGAACACACACCTTATTGTAGGGCTCGGAGAAAATGACAGAGACTTGATTAAATTGATGTTAAGACTAAAAGATGCAGAGATCAGCATTGCACTTTTCGCTTATACTCCGGTCAACAGAAATTTGAACTTGGAGGCACCGAACCTGAACAGATACAGAAAAGTGCAGCTGGCAAGGTACCTTATAGAAAATTACGATGCAAAGATCCAAAATTTTGAGTTTGAAAACAACATGCTTAAAAACATTGTATTTGAAAACCTTGATAAAATAATTAATGAAGGAATTGCATTTATGACCTCTGGTTGCAAGGGTTGTAACAGGCCTTACTATAATGAAAGGCCCGGTAAAGCAGTGTATAATATCCCATACCATCCTTCAGGTGAAGAAGTAAAAGCAATCAAAAAAGAGCTAAAACCATAAATACCTCAAAATATATTATGTGATTTATGCTAAGCATCTCAGTTTATCAGCCTTCGGGATCCATGAACTACCAGAAAAATCTGCAATTCTTAATTGAGCAGATTAAAACTCAAGACTCTAAACTGCTTATATTTCCAGAGCTGTTTATTACAGGATACATGATTCGCGATGAGCTGTTCAAATATCATTTGAATCAGGACATCGAGGATTTTAAAACTGTAAAAAATGTGACTGAAAAGTATGATAAAACAGTAATATTCGGTTATCCTGAAGAGCATAATGGTCAGTACTATAACTCTGCAGCATTGATCTCTAAAGATCTTGTTGCTACAGTGAGGAAAATATACCTGCCCAATTTCGGGCCATTTGAAGAAAAGATCTATTTTTCAGATTCAAACGAAATAAATGTTTATAATACTAAATTTGGGAAGATAGGCATACAGATTTGCTATGATATATTCTTCCCTGAAATCTCAAAAATTCAGGCATTAAAAGGTGCCGATATCATAGTCAATATTTCTGCCAGCCCGATCACTTCAAGAGTTTATTTCGAGAATCTGATGGTTTCACGGGCTATTGAAAACTCGGTATTTTATATTTACAATAACTGGGCAGGAACACAGAGAAGTCTTGTTTACTGGGGTGGGTCGGCAATAATTGGGCCCAAAGGCGAGATACTTGCTAAAGCGCCATATTTCAAGCCTCAGGTATTAAAATACCAGATTGATCTTAGAGACCTCAATATTGCAAGAAAGCTTAGGCCAACTATAAGAGATACAAAGGTTGAACTGTTCAAGAATATCTGAATTATGCCGTAACGAATTATATACTATTGCTCTTATCGGCTAAATTTAAGAAAGTCCAGATATTTGTAAAGATCTTTTAAAGTAATATAAAAATTTAACTTGATAATCATAAACAAACTATTTTTAGCATTTATAGATAAAATTTAAATGTATATTTTCAATATACCTTCTCAGTGATCTGATTATGTCTGATAAGTTTGATTTAATAGTAGTTGGCGGGGGCCCTGCAGGATTAGCAGCCGCATACACTGCTGCGAAAGCCGGTTTGAATACTTTTGTGGCAGAGCGTGGCGATAATTCAGGCTCTAAGAACATGTTTGGCGGTGTACTTTATGTGGATACGCTTCGAAAGATGATTCCGGAGTTTTGGAAAGAAGCACCTGTAGAAAGGCCGATATCGCAGCGAAAAATCACATTTTTAACTGATGAATCATATGTTTCAATTGACTATAAAAATCAAAAATTTAGAGAACCGCCATATAACGGTTTTTCAGTATTGAGAGCAAAATTTGACAAGTGGTTTTCTCAGAAGGCAGAAGAAGCTGGAGCATTAATAGGCACTGGAATCAAGGTTGATGATCTTGTATATGATGGTGATAAAGTGATTGGCATAAAGTCAGAGTCTGATGTTGTGGAAGGTGATGTGGTTATTGCCGCAGATGGCGTAATATCATTAATTTCTCAGAAGGCTGGGCTGAAAACAGTACCGAAGCCTCAGGATGTGGGACTGGGAATGAAAGAGATTATAGAGCTGCCTGAAGGAGAGATTGATAAAAGATTTGGATTGAAGAAGGGAGAGGGTGTAGAAGAGCTCATTCTGGGCGCACCGACCAGAAAACTGCGCGGTGGAGGATTTGTATATACCAATAAAAACACGGTGTCTCTGGGACTGATTGTATCTTTGGAAGCCATGCGCAAAAGCGAGTATTATGCGTATGATTTGATTGAAAATTTCAGAGCGAATCCATATATCAGCGATCTTATAGAAGGTGGCACGATTAAAGAGTATTCAGCACACGTAATACCTGAACGCGGGTTACAGATGGTTCCAAAGCTTTACAGAGATGGAATGATGGTAGTTGGAGATGCCGCGGGATTTGTTAATTCATCAGGCATATATTTAAATGGCGTTGATCTTGCAATATTGTCCGGCATACTAGCAGCACAAAATGCTATAAGGGCACATAAAGAAAAAGACTTTTCAGCAAAGAGTATGATGCAGTATGAAACAATGTTGAAGAACAGCGTGATAATGAAAGATATGTACACTTATAAAAAAGCGCCTAAAGCAGTAGAAAATGAGAGATTCTATAAAGAATATCCAGAGATGATAAATAACATTATGAGAAATATTGTTATTTCTGATGGAATGCCAAAAAAGAAGATCATGCAACTTTTAAGACAGGAGAATGTTCCGTTGACAACTTTATTAATGGATGCATTGAGTGGAGGTAGAGCTCTATGAGTGAACTTAGTATTGATGATAGACTAGCATTGATAAAATACAAGGTAGATTCCAAACCACACATTATACTTAAAGACCCAAGATTGTGCGATGTTTGCCAGGGCAAGTTTTGTGTGCACTCTTGTCCTGCAAAATGCTATGTTATTGAAAACAATCAGGTAGTGTTTCACTATGAGGATTGTGTAGAATGTGGGTCATGCTTTATAGTATGCGATAGCAAAGCGTTAGACTGGAACTATCCAAGAGGATCTTACGGAGTCACATATAAGTACGGATAAGATATCATTCCTTGTTCAGTTCATAGTAAATATGGCTTATTTCAGGCATAATAAGCTCTTTTACTGCACTTGCAATAGCGGCAGGTGAGCCAGGAATTATAAATACTATCTTCTTATTTATCAATCCTGCAGAGGCCCTGCTCATCATTGCTGCACTGCCAATCTCTTTGTAACTAATCATTCTGAATAACTCTCCGAACCCGTCAATATTTTTTGTAAAGTATGGTTTAATTGCCTCTACAGTAAGATCAAATCTGCTCAACCCTGTTCCCCCATTTACTATCAAGAAATCACAATTGGTCTCTAATACGGCGTCTCTCAGCATTGCAATGTCATCTTTCACCACTTTATAATATACAAGTTTATGAGCTTTAGAAATCAAATCGATTATTAGCTTTCCAGAGTCATCTGTTTTTTCAGTTCTGGTACTGCTCGCTGTTATTACTCCAAATGTCAAAACATAATCATGTTCTTTATGATCTTTCACGCTCATAGTTTATCATACTCCTTTTTAATTTCATTATAAGTATCCTCAATCGCCTGGCTGATCACTCTTGTATCTGAGAATACGGGCATAAAATGCGTGTCTCCATTCCATCTTGGCACTATATGAACATGCAAATGATCTTTGAAGCCAGCACCAGCAACAGTTCCTATGTTTATGCCAACATTGAAACCGTCAGGGTGCATTGCATTCTTGATAGCCATGATGATCTTTTGCATAAACTCTGCTATTTCACTTAATTCAACAGCAGAAAGCAATTCAAATTCTGATACATGCCTTGTCGGAGCAATAAGAACATGGCCAGGATTATATGGATATTTGTTCATTAATATCAAAGCATGTTCTGTACTGTCTATTATTATATTTCTCTCTTTTTCAAAAGCGTTGCAAAATATACACTCATCTGTTTTTGGTGTTCGGACATATTCGATACGCCAGGGCGCAAATATACGATCCATGTTGATAGATCATTATTTAAACATATTTAATGTTTGTCAGAATTTCGGCTTTGTTAAGAATGCTTTAAATTTTAGGGTTTGTGAAACATGGGTTTTGTCAGATCTTAGTTGATATGATCTTGCTTTTTCAGAGCAATATTAATACAGCAGTAAAAGCAGTTGTAAATTTATGCATAAGATTTAGAACCGTATCAGATGGCTTTTAAATCTGTATTATACTTTTAACATGTTCAGAGTAAATGATCTCGATAAAAACTATGGCTTCGACAAAATAATAATCAATTATCAACAGAAAATTGACAACGTCGAAACATGGAAAATTTAATAATGGATCTTGTTATAGTCTGTCTATATGGCAGTCACAATAGAGCAGATCCAATCGGTCCTATATCATTTTATAGGATATCTCAAACTGCCGGGGATATTACCTGCTAATTTATCATTTTTATATTTGATATTATTATTAGCACTGGGTCTGGCTCTGATATTTAAAGGAAAAGCAGTTTGGAAGATTTTATTTGGGATACTTGGAGCATATATAGGTGCCGTATTTTCGATATCTATAATAGATATGATACATTACACAAAAATACCAGTATTGATTATTGCAGCTGCGGGAGCATTATTAGGTGCAATATTATTATTGTTTTTAGTGAGATTGTCACTGTCTGCTGGATTTGCATATATCGCATACTTAGCTGTATCTTTATTATCTGGTCACAATTTTATCATTGCCATTGTTGCGGCGTTAATTGCGTTTTCAGTTGCATATATACTTTATAATAAGATCCTGGTGATACTTGCCGGTTTAATTGGCATGGGTATATTATGGTTTGTATTTTCAAGATTTGGTGCATCCTATTCAGTATCTGTACTGTTCGCAGTTATAATATTTGCAATTGGAATGTATTTGCAATTTACAGAAAAGTCAAGATTTCGCAAAAATGCAATGCGCAAAAAAGAGCAAGAACAGATTTATATGCAACAATAGTTTACAAAATAAAGAGGATAAAGCCCACGAGCTTTAGCCGCGGGAGCAGTGGTTTTTAGTGGGTAATGATAGACATTAATTCATAATATTTTTATCGATTAGCGTGTTCAATTGAAAATCCATGGCTCTATAGCTTTGACATGCCATCATCGTTCTCTTTTCGCTCCTGTACATTTCTCATCATAAAAATCTTCAACTTCATATCCTTTAAATTGTCACAAAGATTAAAAATTTTAGAAAACTATTTATTTCAATTTTTTATTGTGATATTATGAAATTTGGTGTGATTGGAATTGGTAACCATGCTCAAAAAAGAGTGATGCCTGCTATTTTTAATACTAAAAATGAAATTGAAGCCGTATATAGCCGTTCAATCGAGAAAGCAATTAAGGTATCTAGAGAATATCATTCTAAGCCTTTTGATAATTTAGATCTTTTTTTAGATCAGGATTTTGAGGCAGTGTACATAGCCTCGCCTAACTTTCTACATTATGCCCAAGCTAAAAAAGCATTATTAAAAAACAAACATGTACTTTTAGAAAAACCTATGACGTTGAAAAATGAAGAAGCACTAGATCTGGTCAATATTGCCAGAGATAAGAAATTAAGCTTAGCTGTGGGATTTCATTTGCGCTTTAACCCCGCGGTTGAGAAAGTAAAGAATTTACTGCCAGAACTTGGAAATATTACTTATATTTATGGCTGTTGGTCATCGTATTCTTCAGGTAGAACTATAGATCCAGACAGAACATGGTGGTCTGAGGAAGATAAGGTGGGTGGGGGTCCGGTAATGGGTACTGGTGTGCATGTTATAGATACTATAAATAATGTGCTATCAAAGTATCCAGACTCTGTTTTTGCGATGAGAAATCCATCAAAGGTCATTATAGAAACCACAGAATATATCACACTCAGATATTCTAATACCTTAGCAACAGTTTTAGCATCTAGAAATATTGTCAATCCTGACAACAGCCTGATAATATATGGAACTGATGGTACATTGATAGCCAGAGATTTTTTTAATACAGAAGTTTCAGGATCTTTGATATTTAATAAGAATAAAAAAGAAGAGCAAAAAATTGAGAAAGTGAATATGTACGAAGCAGAAATAGTTGATTTTATAAATTTAATAAAAGGCAAGCATGCAAAGATAGCAAAAGGTATAGATGGCTATCAGGTTGTAAAAATTGTAAATGCAGCCTATGAATCTGATCTTGAAAATAAAAGTATAAGCATGAAAAATGATTAAGGCATTTGTCAACGCCAAGATATATGCATCATTTAAACCTTTAAAAATTACAGATGCACTGATAATCAAAGATGGTAAGATTGCAGAACTTGGCTCTGATAAAATCCTGAATTTTGGGAAGATAGAAATTATAGATCTTCACAGATCCATAGTAATGCCTGGTTTTGTGGATGCACACATGCATCTTGATGAGCTTGGAGAATATCTGAACATTCTGGATTTAAGGAATGTAAAATCTATTAAGGAGATGCAAGAAAAGCTTAAAACAGTACAAGATAAAGATTGGATAATTGGACATGGCTGGGATCAAGAACTGTTTGAAGAGCAACGCTGGCCTGACCGTTTTGACCTTGATAAGATAATAAAAGATAAGCCTGTATTTTTAAGCAGAGTTTGTTTGCATGCAGCAGTGCTAAATACTAAGGCTTTAGAGATTTTAGGGCTATTAAATTCAGACTACAGCTCAGAATATTTAGTTCGTGATGATCGTGGAATTACGGGTATAGTTAAAGAACAGGCGTTTGAACAGGCACGAAAAAATATAAAAAAAGATGTGCAAAAATATATAATTGATGGAGCAAATGAGGCGTTGAAGAAAGGTGTTACGTCTGTGGGATTTGTAAGTTGTAATTCTGAAACCTTAAAAATTTTAGATAAATTGAGAGCAAAGTTAAAAATAAGGGTGCATGTATATGTTAATCCTGAGTCCTTGGATGTTTTGAAAGAGTTTAAAAACAGTGAGTTTTTAAAAATCAACGGAATAAAACTGTTTATTGATGGATCTCTAGGTGCTAGAACAGCATGGTTGTCTAGTCCTTATGCAGATGCTGAGACATCTGGAAATTTAGTGATAGATGAACATGAATATTTTCGAATTTGTAGGAAGATGGATCAGCAAAACTTGCAAATAGCCACACATGCTATAGGAGATCGGGCACTGGATGTAGTACTGGACAGTTATGCATTATTAAAAAACAAGCACAGAATCGAGCATGCTTCTATAATACGCAAAGATCAAATTTTAAAAATCAAGGATATTGGTGCTACAATTGTAACGCAGCCACATTTTGTAATTACAGATTTCTGGGTTTTAGATAGAGTAGGAAAAGAAAGAGCAGAACAAGTATATCCGTTTAGAACATTAATAGAAAATAATATTCCTGTTGCATTTTCTACTGATTCTCCTGTAGAGCCCATAGATCCATGGCAAACAGTATATTCAGCAGTTACAAGAGGAGAATATGAAAAAATACCATTATATAAAGAGTCCGGATCTCAGACATTGAGTCTTGAAGAATCTTTATACTTATACACTAAAAGTGCAGCTAAGGCATTGCTAGATGACAACATTGGATCTTTGGAACTTGGAAAATACGCAGATTTTATAATATTGAACAAGGATCCATTTAATGTCGAAGCATCACAATTAAAAAATATAAAAGTTAAAGAAACATATGTAGCAGGTGAAAAGATAGTATGATAAATATAGATGGAACGAAAATAGAGAATTTGCATTTTAAATGGAGCAGCAATAACAAGCCAATAGCTTATGTATCTGCTGAAGAAGAGATTTTGGTAAAAGTGCCAGATGCCTCAACAATGCAGATCACTGAACAATTTAAAACAGAGGATCTAAAAAACTTAGACCAGAGCAAGTTAGATGGTGCTGTAGGCCCAATATATATTAATGAGGCTAAGAAAGGAGATTTGCTAGAAATAGAGTTATTGGATATCAAAGTAGGATCTTGGGGATGGAGTGCAATACTTCCTGATTTTGGGTTATTAAAAAACAGGTTTAACGAAGCGCTGATAATATGGAACATTAAAGATAATATTGCAACTACCGGACCACTATTAAAAAATGTAAAAGTGCCAGTTTCACCATTTTTGGGAGTGATAGGCACGGCTCCAGAGTCAGGGGCATTTGACATGATACCACCCCAGCATTTTGGAGGGAACATGGATAATAAATTATTAGGGAAACATGCCAAACTTTACCTGCCAGTACTCGTAAATGGAGCATTGTTATCAATATCAGATCCACATGCCTCGCAGGGAGACGGTGAAGTATGTGGCACGGCTATTGAAACAACGGCAACTGCTAAAATAAAAACGAGGATATTAAAGCGGAAAAACTTAAAATATCCGTATGCAATTATTAATATTGAGCAGAAAAAAGAAGAACTTCTAGTGACAATGGGTATTGCAGCAGATCTGTACAAAGCGGCTCAGTATGCGGTGGAGGATATGATATCAATGCTGGAAAAATACGGATTTAGTGCGGAAGAAGCATATATTTTGAGCAGTGTTGCCGGTAACTTAAGAATTTCTGAGATTGTCGATGAGCCGCATTTTGTAGTGTCATTGACAATGCCCAAGAAATTGGTAGAGGTGTAAAAAGATGGCAATGAAAAAGATAATAATATGTTATGACGGGTCAGATTTTGCAAAACGTGCCGTAGATTTTGTGATATCAAATATTGCAACCGCAGATACTGAACTGCATTTAGTATATGTTGGGGCTATTAAGTTTGGTGAGACGGTTACTTATATGAATGTGGAAGAGAAAATGCTGAAAATGGTCAGAGAGAATGGAGAGAAAGTGTTGAATGAAGAATATAAGAAAATTGTGGAAAGGTTTAAAAAAGTGACTGTGAAATATCTGGAAGGAACAGATATAGCAGATACAATTTTAGAATATGGAAAATTGATAGGCGCAAACTTGATAGTTGCAGGCAGCAGAGGCATAAGCATATGGGCAGGTGCGTTGCTGGGATCGGTAAGCCAAAAACTGACTGTTAAATCTCCAGTACCTGTACTGATCGTAAAATAGAAAAAAATAGTTTTTAAAAAAAATAAAAAAAATTAAAGTATAACGCTGTTTCCACTCAGCGTTACAGTTATTGATACATTTGCTCCGTTCACTGTTATTGTTGCTGGTACTGATGAATATATGCCGGTCGGGGTAAGTATCAGTAGATAGTAAGCACCATTTGTTACTTGGAAATTCAATGTATTGGATGTGTTAATTGCAGAGTATAGAAATGGATGATTCTGGCTGTTTGAGTATAGAAACGCCATCACTGGGGTATTGGACAGTCCAGATATGGTGATTGTTACATTGTAAGATACGGGAACTATAGGACTGTAATCTCCTCCAATTGCTATAAGTCCAAATACGTTAAATGGAGTTGGCATGTCAGATGTGTAATAGCTCCAGAAGTTTCCAGATTGAGTGGCCTGATTCATAATGTTTCCAGATAACTGGTATCCATTCACCGTGTTGACTATGCTGGCAGATTCAGGAGTAATGTTCCAGGCATTTGTGTAGTTTGCGAAATATCCGTTATATATATTATAATGCGGGCTGTATGCAGGGATCGTGACGTTAAAGTAGTTGTTGTAAATAGTATTGTTGGAACTGTACATGCTCAATCCTGTTGCAGGACCCAGATAAGACATGTCAGCAGCAGTTAATGGAACTGGATAGTTGATAAACTCGTTGCCCCAGATTACATTATGAGAACCACCATATACAAGCATTGAGCTTCCCCAGCTGTAAAAGTTGTTGCCTGCTACTAAATCATTCGTGCTGTTCCATAATATGATGTTTGCCACAGGGAAATCGTACATAAACATGTTATATGAAAACCAGCCTGTTACATAATTGGCATGATATATGGAAACGTGAGAGGTATTATATAATTGAATTTGCAGGTAGTTGTATGTAGGAAGCTTGAAGTAAGTTGCGATGCTTGATGCGGTAGCACCAAAGTTGATGAAAAACGTGGGAGGACTGTTGATCGATATATAAACGTTAGTGTTCAAAATAAGCAATCCTGGAAACACAGGAAACGCATAATCATTCAACTGACTGAATAATGAACTTAGCGAGCCATACTGGTTATTTTCAAGCACATATGGATTATTCATAGTACCATTTCCAGCCATTGAAAGAGCAGCTACCTGAGCATTGTCAAATGCAAACAGAGGAGTGTAAATACCTCTTGCCAGATTCTTTACCATATTTACATTCAATACTGTAGAACTGCTGAAAGTCAGACTTACAGGATTATAGTTGCTGAGCAGTATCTCTGCGCTGTAAGTGCCGGTAGGTAGCTCATATGACACCGTTCCTGAGGTACCTATTGCAGCCCACTGTGCAGTTGAAGCGTTAAATTTCGGGCCTGGGCTGATGAACATGAACGCATTTGAAGGCGTCACCGTTCCTGTGATCTTAATATTGCCAGATCCAGAAGAAACGCCCCATAAAGGTGCTAAAATCGAGGGTCCTGTAGTAAGCACCGCAGTAGGAGTGACACCGTTCCATGATGATGATACACCAAGACTGGTCTCTCCAGTATCACTACCAAAGTTATAAGCAGAGGGTACTGCAGTATATCCAGTAGATGACATGTAATCTAGGTGCATTGTGGCATTGGCATTAAACACGTTGGTCGTGCTTCCGCCACCAGGACCTCCAAGCATTATTTCAGCATCATACAGCAAATAACCATCAGGAGTGAACTCATTACCATTTACCTGATAATAAGCAGGAGCAGTCTTGTAATCTGAAGGCATGCCATAAGTGGAATTGAATAATACTTCATCATAAGATCCAGAGATGGGTGCTTGATTCTGTTGTATTAAAGTATAATTGAAAAATACTGCATCTCTATTATCTATAACCGTGCTGTTAAGAAATAGATTTATGGTAAAAGGAAACGCAACATTGCTAAATGTTGGACCGATCGCATAATAATAAGTGGGTGGAACTGGAATGCCATCATAGCTGTACAAAGAGTTAGGAGTGAACAAAAACTGGTTGCTTGAAAAGTTCCAGATATTGTCTATTAACTCCAATGTATGAGTTCTAACAGAATAAAATACCACATTTTGGTTCCAGAATACATAACTGTTGTTTCCGAACAGTGTAACGTTTCTAAGAACAGTATTTAACTGAAAACTAAGGCTATAAGGGCCGTCATCATCCAGATAAAACACGTTAAGGTTGTTTACGGTGATAGATCCTTCAAAACTGGTAGTGTTTAATACCGTTCCTGTCAAAACACCACTATTGTTCATCAATCCAAAATAACCCAATCCCATTGGTGCCGGAGCTGAGCTGTATAGTGGAGATATAGTATTGCCATTTTTCACATATTTAGCGTTAAAATTTGGTAAATATGCATATTTAGCAGGAATACCATTCTCTTTTAATGAGTTTAGCACCTTCTGAGTCATTGTCGATCCTTGTGAGTTTGATGTTTGATAAGTCTGCGCATGGCTTGGTGCAGCCACAGCATTTGCAGAGGATACCAAAAAACCAGAACTCAAAAAGACGACGACTACTGCTATTGACAGTAGAACTTTCAATATATTTTCCTTTTTTCTATTTGTTATGTTGCCCATACTTTTCTATATTAATCGTCTACTATTTATAATTTTTTGTAATATCTATTATATAATTATTATATAAATAAGCTGTAATATATAAGATCTAAAAAATAGGGTAAAAATTTAGAAAGTTTTTATTTATGGTAATCAAGACAAATTCGCTTTAATGTTTGATACTGTTTCCACAATCATGAGTTTTTCCATATTTTTAAGAGATCTTTCGTGAGCATCTTTGTCTCCAGAGGATACAGCATCTCTTGCTACGACTGTATAATATCCTCTATTTATTGCTTCTCTTGCAGAAGATTCTACGCCTATTTCCGTGGCAATGCCCGTAAAAATTATTGTTTCTATTCCTGCATTTCTGAGCATTAGGTCAAAGTTTGTGCCAATAAAGATGCTCGCTGTGTTTTTTAATAGAACAATCTCCTCTTTTAATGGCTCGATCTCTAGATCAAACATTTCTTTGGGCATGTTTCCAAAACTCGATCCCATCTTGCGAAGCATATACTTTCTTGCCGGAGATTCAAAGTTAGGTGGCAGAGGTGTAATCTTTGTAAAAAATATGGGAATTTTCTTCGCTCTAGCAACGGATATTAGATCATTTAAATTTTTCAGAAAATCAGTGTGGTTGAATATATGTGATACTAGCATCTTTTGTACGTCCCAAACTACCAGTGCTGTGTGTTTTGGATCAATTACATCTTTCAGAGTTTCATAATTTTCTTTTGTCATATTATCTTATTAAGAATATCTTTAATATATATTTTTTCTAAGCGCATATTACCCATGAAATTTTATCATGGAAAAGAAGAAATAGCTGCTTAGTACAGTTACTCCAGCTAAAGCAAATGTAAACCAGTAGCCTATATAATATGATATATACCCTGATAATAGGGCTCCTATCAAAGTGCCGATCCCTATGATTGCACTGTATGCTCCTAGCGATTTTCCTCTATTACTCTTCCCTATGGTCTGAAATACCATTACGCTTGAAACTGTGTAGTATATTGAGAATCCAATACCCGCGGCTAAAGCATAAAATATCATGTTTGAATAAAAGATAATTGGTTTCATTAAAATGAATATAATGCCAATCATGAAGTAAGAGCCGCCTCTTAAAAATAAAGCACTGTAAAGACCTTTAGAGGTTGAAATAGTATGCGGTTTAGAACCGAGATAATAAAACGTTATAGTCTGAACTATCATACCTATGAAAATAACCAGGAATATCGTAGATTCTGAAAGCCCATTTTGCTTTAGTCCAGCAGGGTAAACAGTATTGAAAAGTCCAGATCCTATATAAAACAAAAAAATCGCAAAGTAAAGTTTTGAGATAGTGCTGTTATTTCTTAATTTAAATGATCTTTTTAGCTTAACAATATTGACATTTGTTGACTTTATAAACAATATTGAATTTGTGTACATACGGGATAAAAATGCAAATAGATCTGTACCGAAAATAGACCTATCCATTTTTTTAACAGGCTCAGGTACATAAATAGCACTTGTTACTACCGAAATCAGTGAGATAAAGAACAGTATTAAGATCAGGAACTTCAGTGCTATTACATCCGTAACTACAAATGCGAATGCAAATCCAACAGTTCCACCAACGCTTCCTGCCAATTGCAATATAGAAAATACTCTGCTCCAGAGATCTTTAGATGAAGTTTCCATAACCAGCAAACTCAGCGGGGCGGAATTTGCAGTGATAAGAAACGAATAAAGTGCATAAATCAATATTATGTCCAGTACATTATTTATAAAATATAGTGCAAGAAGCGATCCTGCAAGTCCTATATACGAAATTATTATCTGAGCTCTTCTTCTCTGGTACAAATCTGAAATTTTGCCCCAAATATAAGATGCTGGAATGGAAATAACAGTTCCCGCAGTTATAGCATATGAAGCTTCAATAACTCCTCCACCAGACGCTAATATATAGAGCACGATTATGGTTGATAATGGACCCATAGCTATGTTTGCAAATATAGTATTATAAATCCATTTTAGATCGTATTTATCTTCAGTTTTCAGAGATGTATAGCTCATAGCTTTTTAGCGCTAAGTAAAAAACAATATTTAACTTTTTTTTAGCAGAATCGTTTAGAAAATAAACATAAAAGAATAAATAATACTTACTCTTTCTATACTCTATGCTTAGCAACGCCGGTAGAAAGCTCATACTTTTCACAACCTCTCTAGCTGCATTTCTAGCTCCCTTCACATCAAGCTTGATCTCGTTCGCAGTGCCTAAAATAGGGCAGACTTTTCACGCAAATTTCACAGAGGTGGTTTGGGTACCTCTGAGTTTTTTGATTGCACTAGCATCGTTCATGATTCTTTTTGGAAAGATATCTGATGAATACGGAAGAGTTAAACTATTTAGACTGGGTTTTATAATATTCTTGATTGGATCTTCACTCATCTATTTTGCAGCCAATATCTATATGCTCATAGCACTGGTGTTTTTTACTGGATTGGGAGCAGCGTTCATAGGCACAAATTCAACAGCTATAGTCAGCCACATATACCCTCAACATATTCGTGGTGGTGCATTGGGAATTAATGTTATGTCAGTATATTTAGGATTAACTGCAGCACCGTTTCTTGGCGGTATCTTAATACAGTATTTTGGCTGGCGCTCAATAT
This sequence comes from Thermoplasmata archaeon, assembly GCA_038729465.1. Taxonomy (NCBI): domain Archaea; kingdom Methanobacteriati; phylum Thermoplasmatota; class Thermoplasmata; species Thermoplasmata archaeon. Next base: position 3,274 of record JAVYRZ010000010.1, on the reverse strand, counting down.
TTCTTATAAATATCCCTATCGCGCTAATCGGCTTAGTAATATCTTTTTCTTCAATGAAAAATCTGGATATTAGAGGAAAAAGAGTAAAGATAGATGTAAGAGGCGCAATAATATTCACGGTCGGATTAGTATCTACTATTTTCTATTTGAGCGTATCTCAGGTTTATGGCTGGATCTCAATGATATATTTATTAATATTTGGCCTAGCACTTTTAACTATATTTGTTATACTCGAATCTAAAACTGCAAATCCCCTGCTGGACATTTCTCTTTTTACGAAAAACAGGACATTTACTGCCTCCAATTTTACGGCATTTTTAAATTATATCAGCACTTTCTCAATAGTGTTTGTATTCTCAATTTATCTGCAGATTATATTAAAATACAACCCTTTTAATGCGGGACTTATACTTGTAGCAGAGCCTATATTCATGGTGATATTCTCTCCTATCAGCGGTAAACTTTCTGATAGGTATGGTTCAAGAGAGATCGCAGCTATCGGAATGGGTATCATTGGAATATCATTTTTGATACTTTCATTCATAAAGATAAATTCTGTATGGGATATAATAATACCGTTGAGCATGATCGGAATTGGATTTGGATTATTTTCAGCACCAAACACAAATTCTGTTATGGGCTCTGTTACCAAAGACAAGTTTGGAGTGGCATCAGGAACCCTTGGAACCATGAGATTCACAGGACAGTTGATGAGCATTGCACTTGCCAGCACTATTTTAGCTGCCAGCTTGCCAAGAACTATGCTTTTGGAGATGTTTTCCGGTGTTGAGAGCGTTATCACAATATCATACTATAATGCATTTGTATCAGGGTTCAAGGTGGTCATGCTGGTGTCTGGAATATTGAGCTTGATCGGAGTTTACACATCTTTGTTAAAAACTAAACACTCATGAATTCATACAATATTCTCCTCAGTCATAAACTTTGCAATAATATTTTTTCATATATACAACCATAAAAGTCTGTGCCGTGCAATCCTTAATATTCTCTCTTTTTTGTATATTATTTTATAAAACAGACAGAGCTATTTACGATTTTTCTGTGCCAAAGCTCAATTTTTATTATTTTTTATCTCATCGTTCTCATTATTATCCACGCTTATCGTATTTACCTGGCCTATTTTATAATTACTATTTTTATTTTCTATAGTTGCCGCACCTGCAAAAAGTAATAATAGAAATGCAATAATGATTCCTGTGACCAAATACATAGATCCAAGATCAGATTCTCCTAGTGAATCTACATATAGCATCAAGAAAATACTCTCTATCACTGAAAGCAAGCCCAGAAAAAATAATACCACTATAAGATACACTCTTAAATTACTCATCTTTTTCCATCTCTTTCTAAGTCTGCAAGCATCTGATCAAACTGCTCTTTGGTAATCTCTCCTTTTGCATACCTTTCTCTTAATATTTCAACCGCCTCATCATGATCCCATCTATCCCAGAAAACTCTATGATAATATGTGTGAGAAAGCGAAAATGCTCGAAAAACCCATGAGAGTACCCATATTATGAAAAATAACAAAATCAAACCTATGATCAATCCAACAAAACCACCAACCCATCCCATATACGCGGGCATATAATTTATTGTATAGTTCTTTGCGTTGAATAATGCCCCTATCAATGCAGATATTCCTATCAATATGAACATTATAGCCAGTCCGACCACGAATATCTTTCGATAATCATCTCTCTCCCTCATTTTTCAGCACCTCATTCATCTTTATTCAAATACTTAACTATTTCTTTTCATTCTTTCAATGTTTCCTCATTTATATCTTCCCACTCAATCGTTACCTTAATTTTGTCTGGTAGATTATTATTGTTTCTTCCTAATATATTAGACTTAGTGCCTGGTATATTAAACTCATCTACAAACACTTGAGTCATTGCAGCTATATCAATGTGGTGTCCTGGTAATTTTGCATAATAAACAACATATCTGGTAGCTGGTTTCATTCGATCTCTTTCCATCTCAAATTCAAGCGTTCCCATTTTCATTTACCTCCACAATTATCTGATACTTTAATCCCTCTATTTCTTTTTTTATGAACTCTTAGATCTAACCGCCAATTATTTGAAATATCTAAACCTAACTATTCATTATTAACACAAAGTACAAATTCAATGAAGTTAGATTTGATATATAGTCAGTTTTTTGTTATAGCCCTGTGCAATTTTTGTAATTCCTTGCATGAGAATTTATGATACCTATTTACTTGCTATAAACTTTCTTTATATTAACTTTTTTATTATAGAAAATTATTGTATATGAATCAACAAAATATCGTATATGTCAAAACAATGACATCATAAATAGCAAAAAACATTGACAGTGTAATTTTTCATCATTTTGCACTGATTTTTATTTAGACTGATTCTGCGCAATCAAGTTCAGAGAAGGATTTCCAAGTTGATGCCATGTAAATGCCATAGTAGGTATAGCAATTGCTATCATTACAAGGAGAACAATAAAAGTGCCAAAATCAAATGGTAATAACTTATCTACCCCAAAATAATATAGCGGCCCAAGCAAAATAAACAAGATGCCACCGAAAAGAAGTACCCTCGCTCCGACAAGTTTACCAAATTTCTCGACTCTTTGAACACCGAATCTCTTGCTTACCTGAAGAACTTCACCAAAGATAAATCCAATCAACACTAGGATTACAAAGGTTCCAATTCCAAACAATGCTCCGGGTAGCCATCCCAGCATCCATAGTCCTGAGGATGCTATCGCAGGCAGGGTAACTAAATATATCCATATTGAGAATATGCCGGTATCAACCCCAAATCCGGAAATAAAACCATGAATGAGGCACCAATGCACTGGAACTAGCAGCTTAGACTTTTTATCCTGTTTATTGAGAGGAATGTGCTTGGCAAGATCTTTACGAGATATTTTCATAAATAGATGGATATGTGGCATTTTGTTCTTTAAGATAAGATACCCTGCTATAGCCATAACCAATCCAACTATTGAATAAACCGGCCCATTTAATAGGTCTGAAGAGACGAGAAAGGCACCCACTGCAAAGTACACGATCTGGCTCATTATAGCTCGTTGTGTTGTGAATGCAAGAGAAAAAAAGGCTCCTGCCATCATTCCTCCTTTACCAGTGGTAGTTCCAACCGAATATGAAAATGTGATCGGCCAAGTGTGCTCATCTGGGATGACTCCGTGCAACATCCCTAACCCAAAGCAGCCAGCCAGTAAGTAGAGTAAATAGTTATCTATCATATTC
>JAVYRZ010000009.1:33062-39098 GCA_038729465.1 Thermoplasmata archaeon | reverse complement strand
TGTCTATCAGTGATCTACTGGTAAACGGTTATTTCAGCAACCCCATTATAACCTTGATTTATATTAACTTTTATATTTTATGAAAGTTCGTGTAGTTCCTCCGTAAAGATCGGAATTTAAAGTTTTTCCATGAAATCATAACTGTTTCCATAAAGAAATTTTTGTAAGATTCATATAGACAATCCTATTTTTGGAGAAGAAGTAATGTTTTTAAAAATATAAATGATGCCTTTAAAGCCTTGAAATAAATGCTTTAGCAGGATAGGCCAAAAACAATTGTACCATAAATGATATATATAGTACACATAATGTCTTGTTGATCAATATGTATAAAAAAACAATAAGTCTTATAGTAATGGCGTTAGTTCTAACTTCGATATCTGTGCCTCTAGTGTCTGCATCTTCGCTGACTGTGCACGTATATCCTGCTAAGAACCAGGCAGAAATAAATGCAGTAAGTGATACAAAGATCATATTTACATACCCTAACCAGAGTTATATTTCTGATTTGCTGAACGATACAAACTATTCATATACAATGACAGTGAATATTACGCATGGAAATAGTTCAATTGCATTCTTTGAAGGATTCTTGAGAAGCCACTATACCAATATTTCTGTTGAGAACATGAGTGTGACAATGAATGTAAAAGCAGTAGCAAATACTACGACTCTCATAATAACAAAGAACATGAACATTAATATCTGGATCTCAGGAATATTCAATAAGACAAAAAATGGCACTACGATAGCAAACATGTCATGGAGAGATTTTTCAGTAAATGGTAAATTTGATGTGAATTACAATGGCAATACTTGGGACATAAATGAAGCAGGTGGAATGATGAACAATGTAATGAGAGATGATGGTTGGAACTACTTTAATATCATGTTTGAAAATAATCATTTCTTGGCAAGAAGTACTATTAATTATTCGGCTTTAAATGCGCCTTTAAAGGATTGGAACAAAAATTACGATGCAACTACAAATTCAACATCATTTACTTATGTATATAACAAAACTATCAGTTTCAATTCTTCCGTTGATTTTAATGGAGCAAAATATACCCTGAACATGAGCTATGATCCTTCTGCCACTATTGTAGTCCCAGGCTATGCTACAGCATCTGGAAATAACCTGATCATTACCCCAACAGCTCCTGCAACAACCTTCCCATATCTTCTGGTTGGAATTGCAGCTATAGTAGTTATAGTTATAGTGCTTAGTGCAGCTCTTATAATGAGACGAAAATAAAATCATTTAAGCATTAAAACTTTTTATTTTTTTATGATATAAATTTCAATGAAATCTGTTTTTTATAAAAAAAAGATTTGAACTGATAAATATAAAATGGAGCATTGAGCCCCAAACACAAATCTTTAATGAGCAATGGTCTGAGACTGCTCTCTCATAAATTGCTGTAGATAGTACGGTCCTCCTGTGCCTTTTCCAGTAGTACCACTCATTTTCCAGCCGACGAATGGCTGTGCACCTACCATTGCGCCCGTAGAGCCACCCGCAACCCTGTTTGCGTATAACACTCCAGAGTCAATGTGATCAAAAAAGTACTGGATCTCTTCTTCATTTTCAGTAAATATACCTGCTGTCAACCCGTAGTCTACCATATTTGCCTCTTCGATTGCTTCTTTTAGATCTGAAACTTCTGCAACTACCAAGATTGGCAAAAACAGTTCATTCTTAAACAGATAGTGATTTTTTGGTAGATTGTCTATTATTGTAGGCTCTACATAGTACCCATCTTTGCAAGTTCCTTCTGTGTATACTCCCCCGCCGGTGATTATAGATCCATCTTTTTTGGCCATTTCTACATATTTTTCGAAATCATCATATGCTTTTTTATTTATTACAGGGCCCAGATATGTGTTGCGGTCTGTCGGATCTCCTATCTTTAGCTGTTGTGTCTTTGCCACCAATTTATCCAGGAACTCTTTTTTTATCTCTCTGGCAATATACAATCTAGAACACGCACTGCATTTTTGACCATCGTAGCCAAACGCAGATTTGTAGACACCATCCACAGCCTTGTCTAGGTTTGCATTTTTCGTTACTATAATAGGGTTCTTGCTACCCATCTCTGCAATATATACCTTTGTCTTGAAAGCTATCGCTTTTTTCATGCCTTCAAATCCAACCGCCTTTGAGCCTGTAAAAACTATTCCAGCAACGTCAGTATTTGTGATAAGCTCATCCCCAACTACTTCTCCAGAACCCGTAACGTAATTTAATACTCCTTTCGGCAGTTTAGCTTGTTCGAGAGTCTTGAATAACAGATATGCCATCAATGGCGTGTCGCTTGAAGGTTTCAAGATCACAGTATTTCCTGTGATCAGTGCTCCGGTAGTCATACCGGTGGTAATTGCCATCGGAAAATTGAAAGGTGCAATTACACCCCACACACCATACGGTTTCAGGACGGATTTTGTGTTCTCGTTCGGAAATGCTTTAGGCGTTTTTACCACAAACCCATTATTTTTCAACAGCTCTTCAGAATAATACCTCATAAAATCTATAGCTTCATCAATATCCGCAAGTGCCTCCAACCTGTTTTTGCCATTTTCAAGGCTCATCAATGCTGCAAATTCATATTTTTTAGAGCTCATTATATCTGCTGCCTTTAAGAATATGGCAACTCGATCTTTATAGTCTATAAACTTCCATGTCTCAAACGCCTGTTTAGCCGCTGTTATGGCATCAAGTACATCTTTTTTTGTTGCTTTCTGAAACGTTCCCAGCACCAGTTTTGTATTCCCCGGACTTCGATCTTCAAATTTGTCACTGCAAAATATTTCTTTTCCATTTATGATTATAGGATAATCTTTTCCAATCTCCATCAAAACCTTTTTTACTGCCTCATCATACTGCTTGTTCATTTTGTCAAGCTCATTTTTTTTCTGCGCATTATAGAAAGTCTCTTCATTTTTAAACATGTTATCACCCGATATGCATAATAAAACATATATATATTAATTTTACTTGAAAAAAGATTATTAATGCATAAAGCATAATTAATAAATAATGCAAAAAACTGGAACTGCATATTTACCACTTCATTACGGAAAAGCGCCATCATGGCTCTTTGAGCGAATGGTGCCATTGGCAGGAGAATTGATAGAGATCATGGCACTGGAATATGGCAACGATGAAGTTTTAGCGAGGTTCTCATCTCCTTATTTTTTTCAGGCGTTCTCTATGGTTATCGGGTTTGACTGGCACTCATCCGGCACTACCACAGTAACTATGGGAGCGGTAAAAGAGGCTTTAAAGACCAGAAATGTTGGAATTGCCGTGGTGGGAGGAAAGGGAAAAGAATCCAAGAATATAGCTCAGGAGATAGAAGAACTGGATAAAGCATATAATTTAAAACAGTATGTTGAAAAATTAGTTTATGCAAGCAAGATGGCTGCAAAAGTGGATAATGTAATGGTTCAGGACGGCTTTGAGCTATATCACCATGCTATGTTAGTTACAGAGAACGGAAATTGGGCAATCATACAGCAAGGTCTCAACACAGACCAGAAATATGCAAGAAGGTATCATTGGCTCGGTAAAAATGTCAATGAATATGTAAATGAGCCTCATAGTGGTATAGAGTCGCAGATTATATTAAACAAAGTTCTGGATTTAACTGCAAAAAAAAGTGAAGAAACCAGAAAAGTAAGCGTGGATATGGTAAATGATGGAATATCTCACTTAAAGCCGTTGATAGCTAAGACCGAATCAAAAACCTTAACTCTTGACGATTTTACTGACGTTCCAGTATTAAAGATGCCCTGGAAAATAAACTGGGCAATGCTGGAAAAAGCATATCAAATTCATCCCCGCAATTATGAAGAGCTAATATCTATAAAAGGGATAGGTGAAGCAACTGTGCGAGCCCTTGCATATATTGCAGAGCTTGTATATGGTGCAGAGCCGTCTTGGCAGGATCCAGTAAAGTTCTCTTTCGCTCTGGGAGGCAAGGATGGAGTGCCCTACCCAGTTAATAGAAAAGCTTATGATGAAAGCATAGAAATTTTAAAAAATGCAGTTGAAAACGCTAAACTGGGTGATAAAACAAAGTTAAAAAGTTTAGAAAAGTTAAGGTCAATGGTTCCCGAAGACACTAAAATTTAACATGTTCACTGGCAATGTAGATTATTGAGTCATGATCTATTATCTCGTTAAAATCCGGATTTATGCGCAATCCTTTATTTCCCCTCAATGCTATGGCTATAGCATGCTTTTTTAATAAATACTGCACTGCTTCTTCATATCTTTTGCCATGCAAAAATGAAGGTAAAAAATCTTCTAAAACTTCCTGCCCCGATCTCGCAGTCAATATTTTCTCAAATACCTCTCCGGTTCCAGGATCCAGTATGCTTCTCGACAATAGCTTTGCAGAGATCTCTCCTCTGACAATATATTCATCTGCACCAGCAGTGGATGCTGGCTCTACGCTTTCTGCGGTAAGTAACTCTACCACTGCATGGCAATTACTATTGCTCTTTTTGATGTTCATCACTCCAAGTAAGCTTCTTGCATCAATAGCCGAAGCCATGTTTCCATCAATTATGGTCTCTGCAAGCACTACTGCTGACTTGGCATTTTTAATACCTGCCTTTTCTAAATCTGCGATTTTCAAACAAGAACCTTTTACGAATTCCACACCTTCAATCGGGCTCTTTTCCAAGTTTGCGAGAATAACTACTGGCTCTTCATTTTCAATTACAAGCTCTTTTACAAGCTCTTCTGCAATAGCATTCCAGTTGCATACAATAATATGTTCTTTCATCTTTATCTTTTTCTCCCCATATTTTTTTGATAGATCCGCTTCAATCATTATAGACGCAAAACTGGCAGTGAAAAAACCAAGCAATCCTATTCCCACTATCATTATCAACACTGCATTAATGCGCCCCCAAAAAGTTATTACTGGTGTGTCTCCATAACCAACAGTGGTAATAGTTTGCATTACAAACCAGAAACTGTCAAAAAGCGATTTTATTCCCGATCCGGGTGCATAACGTTCAATATAAAATTCAGAGAATGTAGCATATATAATAAATATGATTAACAATGCCGTAACTCTGAAAAAGTTCTTTTTAAGAATTTTTCTGAGCTTGCTGAATATAATAAATATCGGGATCATTTTTTCTTGAACTGTAATAATTATTTAGTATAAAAAGTTTATAAAAAAGTTTTATAGAGAAAAAATGAAATATTTGGATTTTTAAATCCAAACTATTTCTGGACTTAACAGCGGGATACTTTTTTATCATGAACTGACATAATATATATTTTTAATTCTTTGTACATCATAAATAGATATTATAAAAAACAGATTGTATGTACAAAATTAATAAATATTATTTATTAACCTTTTATATTATCGGTATAGAATCAAAACAAAGATTTATATAAAGAATTTACTAGTGTGACATAATGGTAAAATTTGTGGTGAATAATGCTAAAATAAATATAGTGTCAAAATTGGACTTGAAAAAATTGTACATAGAGCTTACAAGCTCTTGCAACTTATCATGCAAGATGTGCTATAGACGGTTTTGGAGCGAAAAAACAGGAATGATGAATGACAGTACGTTTAAAAACATATTAGATCAGATATCTGAATTTAAAAATCTAGATACTGTACATTTTGGAGGCATTGGAGAGCCATTATTTCATCCAAAATTCTTAGAATATGCAAGAATAATAAAAGATCTTGGCTATAAGTTGCACGTGTCTACAAACGGAACCTTGCTGAACGATCATTTGGCAGAAGAGTTAATACAAATAAATACTGATTTCATAACGTTCTCGTTTGATTCTTCTGAAGATGAAACATTCATGGAAATTCGTGGAATAGATAAGTCAATAGTATTCAGGAACATGAAAAACATTGCAGATAAAGTGAGAGCAAAAAACAAAGAATATCCAAAGCTGGAGCTTGAGATTGTAGCAATGAAAAGCAATATTGATCAATTGCCAAAAATCGCAGAGTTGGGGGGACAAATAGGAGTTAGCAGAATTCTCAT
>JAVYRZ010000009.1:6811-32963 GCA_038729465.1 Thermoplasmata archaeon | reverse complement strand
AAAGTGAGAGCAAAAAACAAAGAATATCCAAAGCTGGAGCTTGAGATTGTAGCAATGAAAAGCAATATTGATCAATTGCCAAAAATCGCAGAGTTGGGGGGACAAATAGGAGTTAGCAGAATTCTCATCTCAAATTTACTACCCATGTCTCCTGAACTTGTTAATGAGATTGTTTACGATTCTGAAATTGATCAGACATATATAAACGAATTTTTGAAGAGTTCAAGAGTTAACAGAATTGGAGTATTGTTACCAGAATTCAGTTTAAAAACTGAACGGATTTGCGATTTTATGCAGAAAAAAAGCACGGTCATAGGATGGGACGGAGAAGTATCGCCATGTTACAGATTTTTACATAGTTATCCTGAATATATATACGGTAGATTGAAAAACGTGAACAGGTTCAGTTTTGGAAATGTAAACTCAAAAAGATTGTCTGAGATATGGAACAGTGACGAATACCAGAGATTTAGATGGAACGTTGAAAATTCAGCATATCCATCATGCATCGATTGCGTTTTTTCAAATGCAAAATGCTATTTTGTATCAAATACTGACATAGACTGCACTGGCAATGCACCTTCTTGCGGTGATTGTCTATGGTCCAGAAGGCTTATACTCTGCCCTTAACCTCCTGCTAAGGGCAGAAATAACGAGATCACGTCAGAGCTCTCAAGCTCCGTGTCAAGCTGGTTTATGTGCAGTATATTCCTTCCGTTTCTTAATATATTTACACCTTTCTTTAATTTTCCCTGCTCAAAAAACTCTTTTTCAAACGATTTTCCATATTTTAAAATAAGCAAATCTAGAAGCTCTCTAACGGTTTTTGCCTCTATCGATTCTTCCTGTTTTCCCGTAATGTTTCTTAACAATGCAAAATATCTGACTAACATTAAAAAATGAAAAAGTTAAGAGATATTTAATTCTTTCAATTTTGAGCTTGTTGGCACTCCCTCTTTGCTCCAGCCTCTTAGAGTATAGTATTCAGGAAGCATTGTGCTCAATGGCACCACAGATCCTTTTACAGGGCCGTCGGGCATTGGCGTGTTCAGGAACCTTTCCGGCAAAGTGTCATCTTTTCCTGTAAATCCTACTTTCAGGTCAAAGACTCGCTCAAGATTCCATATTCTTTCTCCTGCCCTCATCATCTCTTCTGTAGTGTAGTCAAATCCAGTTACAGCGTTTAGCAGATCCCTGTAATCATCAGCACCTAAAGCAAAAGAAGTAAACAAGCAGTCACCGGCAGAGTCTATAACAGCAGTCAGATCCTGAAATGTTTTGGTCCAGAAAGGCTTGTTCGTAGTTACAAGCGGATCTAGTTTTTCCGGTAATCCCAATATCTCGGGCGAGATCATGTATCCTCTAACATGGCAACCTCCTCTGTTGCTGGTTGCGTATTCTAGTGCATGGCCATATGCACCCCTAGGATCATACGCTGGCAGTTCCTGTCCTTTAACAGAAATTGACATTTCTGGATGGTTATAAGACATTGCCAGCTTCTTAGATCCTTCTGCAAGCTTGTTTCCAAATCCTTTTCTGTATGCTATATCTTTTGTGTATTCTACTATTGCATCAGCATTGCCAAACTTCAGATCTGGTCCAGTTATATCTTTCTTTGGTATGTATCCTTTCTCATTCAACTCCATTGCTGCAGCAATGGTAGTTGCAGTGGTGATTGTGTCCAAGCCGAGTTTGTCTGCATAATAGTTTGCCTCAATTACTTTCTCAAAATTAGTAACTCCACAATCTGCAGAATAAGACCATAAAGTCTCATATTCTGGTCCTTCACTGTCCTTTCCATCCAGCTTGGTTATTCTCCCGCAGGCAATAGGGCAAGCAAAGCAAGCTTTGTTTTTGATCAGATACTTTTCAGCCATTGCCTCTCCGCTCAGATCATTTGCATGTTCAAAAGTCCCGCTCTGAAAATTGTGCGTAGGATACATTCCCTGCGCATTTATTATATTTACCAGAATTGCAGTACCGTATGCAGGCAATCCTTGCGCAGTTACACTGTTTGCCTTGATCTTGTTAAGCTTGTCTTTCAAAACATCTTTGAACTGATCTCTGTTTGCAATCGGTACCTTACCATGTCCTCTTACTGCTATCGCTTTGAGCTTCTTTGAGCCCATCACAGCGCCAACACCAGTTCTCCCCGCAGCTCTATGCTTTTCATTTATTATTGCTGCAAACTTAACCAAGTTTTCTCCTCCTGGACCTATCGCTGTAACCCTGACAAACTTATCTTTTAGCTTATCTTGTATCATATCTTCTGTTTCATGCGTGTCTTTGCCCCATAAATCAGATGCATCTTTAAGTTCTGCCGAGCCATCATGAACCCACAAATATACTGGTTTCTCAGATCTGCCTTCTATAATGATCATATCAAATCCTGCAAATTTTAGCTCTGGGCCCCAGAAACCTCCTGAATTGCTAGAGGCTATCGCATTGTTTAAAGCGCCCTTCGTAACAACCATGTACCTGCTCGCTGACGGTGCTGGAGTTCCAGTTAAAGGCCCTGCAGCAAAAATGAGTTTGTTATCTTTGCTTAAAGGATCAATGTTTAAGTCTTTTACTTCATCATAGTAATATTTAGTAGCCAAGCCACGTCCACCAATATATTGTTTTGCCAAATCCATGTTAAGTGCTTCTATTTTTATATTTTTATTCGAGAGGTTTACTCTCAAAATTTTTCCTATATATCCACCTGGCATGCATATCACCAATTAATAGATACGATCTCAAATATATAAGTATATTTATGAAAATATGTTCATATCGACATTTATGTCACATTATACATAATTCTCAATATATTTTTTTTATGGCCAGTTCGTTTTTTAGTATATAAAAAAATAAAATAATGTACCATTTGAAATCTCAGTAATTTGATCAAGATAAAATAAATCCAAAAGTTTTTAATAATGTATAGTTTTACTCTTTTAATCTTATCTTATGCCCCGGTGGTGTAGTGGTCTATCATATGGGTCTGTCGAACCCATGACTTGGGTTCAAATCCCAGCCGGGGCGCTTAGTACTACTCGAAGTTGTCTGGATTTGTACCTCATAGTATTTATATAAAAAATCGAAATTTCTTTTCTGTAACAATTTTATTTTCTCTTTCATGTAAATCTCGATAGCGCCTAGCTTCTTAAGACTTATCAAGAGCCTGATTTTTTTGAGATATATATCATTTGATATAGTGTTTGTTCATAAAACAGTCTTGCCATGTTTGCGAAAAGCAAACTTCTTGACTCTTTACAAATTCATACAGTATTTTGAGTTCTCCGGCATAGGTTATAGGTTTCCCAATTAAATTTACCAGAAAAAGTCTATTGAAAAACCATTCAATAGAGAAAATAACAGATGTTTAAAAAAGTAATTTTCAGGTAAGTCAAAGACATTAGAAATATTGTTCAAAAGAGCAACTGTAAGCTTTCAGTTGACAATAATGGAGGTATATAAGAAATTATTTTGGAGAATTAGTGGCGCCAAAACTGAGACATTCAGGTTAAGAAGATATATGAAGAAGATGAGATTATAAAGCTAGTAGAAAACATGTATTTTCAAGAATAACTATTTAACAGATCGAGGCAATAAATGAAGAATGGCAATATTGACATTATTGGAGATGGCGCACGAAAAAAAGCTAGTGCCAGAGTTATTTCTCAATTTCATATAATCTATGCTAAGTAAAACACGGGGCAAGGAGATTATTGTTTGAGCTGACGGCTTATTAGAGAATGAAAAAATTCAACTTTTCTGATCTATTTTTTGTCTTCTGGACATTATTAATATTGCTATAAAGGCAATCAACATCAGATACGCAAATATGGATATTCCCTGTGGTAATATTGCCTGCCCTGCCTTTTCGTAGATTATAGCGAATATCACAATAATGATAATTGCCAATACTGCTATTATTATGGATGCAATTAATTTATTTTTCAATCTTTCTGTTTTTGACAGGTAGTTTGAAATCTCAACGACAACAGCATAAGGTGAGTTTATTAAAAATCCAGAGATCATTATCACTGAGTCAGGGTTTGCAAATGCATAAATGTTGAGAATGAGATCTGATATCAATATTATAGCCACTGAAAATATAGCGGTATACACAATATTCATGTATTTCTTCTCGTTTAAAAATGCTCCGGCTATAGAGAATACAATGGCACCGGCTATAATACCGATCAGAAGCGGTATTATCTCAGGATAGTCTCCGATCATGTATACAAGGTTGGTAATATAAGCTGCGGTAAGAACTAAAGATACTGAGAGCAGAGATCCAAACAGGATATAGAATATTTTTGCTTTTCTATTTTTTTCTGTCAAATGAGCCACCCCTGATCCATATTATCAGCGCCAAAAGTATGGCATCTATTATAATTATTAAGATGAAAAATGCTGGCGTATAGTAGAAAGGAGTTTCAGAAATATCGTTTGTTACAAATATTCCTGAATTCAGTGCAGACAGATTTAAGGTGGTATATCCAAGCCTTGAATAAGTCAGGTTACTGAATGAATACTGTGGTACCATAGGAAAAATGCTGGAAAAGTTATATCTTGATGAATTACTTGGGAGATTGAATTCTATAGAAGATGGCAAAGGCACAGTATTAAAGGATATAGGTGCTCTGGCTATATTACCGTTCTGATATGATTGATTAAAGTTAAACATGTCTATTGGTATATTTGAATTGGAAACAAATTTATTCAGGGCAGGAATGTTCCAGTTATAATCTATGAACGCGAGAATCGAAGCATGGTTCATTACGGTGCTGGATATATAATCTTCTTTAGCGTACGGAGATACGACAATTAAAGGCAATCTCATGCCAAGCTGCACACCGTCCAATGTTGGAGGACTGATCTGATCATAATATCCGCCAGGGTCATCCCATGTTATAAAAACTGTAGTGCTGTTCCATATCGGGCTGGATTCTATCTTATTAATTATGTACATGATCCACAATTCTCCTTTCAATACATTGTAAGGTGCACCCATACTGTACTGTCCGCCATTTGTATCTTGAGAAAAGATCCAGCTTACTGAAGGCAATGTGCCATTTGCGAGATCTGAAATAAAAGTGTTCCATCCCTGTATATGATCAGAATAATTGTTTAATCCCGCAATATAAGCTGACTCATCAAATGATTTAGATGCGGGATTGTAAACAAAAGCGCCCCAGCTTATATTAAAACTGTTCAATTCACCAAAGATTGTTTCTGAGAATGGGATATAGGGAACAGGCCCATAATCATTGAATACTGGAGAGTACCCAGCATAATAATAAAGTGTATTTGGAGCGCTTTCGGACAACTGTGGTGCAAAGTACATATCGGCGATAGAGTACTGTTCTGCAAGGTCCCATAAGGGTCCCAGTTGAGAGGCTGTATAATAGGTCATGGATTGTGGGCCACTGCCATTCTTGAAATTGTTCATCTTACCATTGTTCCAGTCAGCATGGTAAGCTAAGTACCCTTCCACAGGATCTGCTGTAGAATATTGATAGGGTGGCACTGCAGTTAAAGAGTTAAGAAGTGATCTATTTTGCAATAAATTTACAGGCACAGATAGGTTTTTTACCATACTAGTGTTCAAAGAATCAGATGGATAGATGCCAAAAAAATTATCAAAAGTATGATTTTCAAGAAATATGTTAATCACGTGTTTTACCGGCGTTTTAGTACTGTCAGAATGTGTTGTTGCTTCTGTGAGAGGAATGAACAAAACTAAAATCAGGATTAATACAATCAGCGCAGACAAAATTTTTTTCATTAAAAAGTGATATTATCCAAATAATATTTAAATGTTCTTAAATAAGAAATCTAAAAAATCGAGAAATGTTTATATATTGTAGTATCCATTAATACATACTATGGAAAATAAAATGTTGTTTCCCTCAGAGGAATGGGTCAATGAATATTGTAAAAGGCTTAAAGAATCTCCAGATTATAATAAAGCTGGAAAAGGCTGGAAAGATCCAATACTGTTTAAAATGATAGAATTGGACAGTCTTAAAGAAAAACCTCAGTTTGACACTTTTATTCTCTATCTCAAGGACGGGATCTGCGAAAACTGTGAAGTTGTAAAAGATCCAGAAAAAACTGCACCGTTTAAACTTACAGCTACATATAGCAACTGGAAAAAGATAATAGATGGCAAGATCAATCCTACGCAGGCAATGTTAACAGGGCAGATGAAAGTGGTCGGGAACATTGCTGTGCTTTTAAGATATGCGTCAGCGGCAATAGCGATGGTCAAGGTTGCGCAGAGCATACCTACAATGTATCTGGAGTAATTATGTCTCTTTTTACGTTTCCCAGAAAAATATATTTTCAGCGAGATCAGACCGATGATATATCCGAGATTTTAACCAATGAAAATATTAGAAAGGCGCTGGTGGTTACAGATCAGAACATTTACAAGTTATTCAAAAAGAAAATTGAAAAAATGTTTGAAAAGATAGAATATAAGATATTTACAGATGTTATGCCAGAACCATCTGTAGATAGCATTGAAGAGGCGTTTAAAAAATATTATAAATTCAATCCTGACTTTATTGTGGCTATTGGAGGCGGAAGCGTTATAGACTTTGCAAAATCGATGGCGATCAAGTTTTCATATCCTGATAAAGATTTGAGAGAGATCAATCCATTCGAGCATATGGTTCTTCATGTAAAGTTGATGGCAATACCCACTACTTCTGGAACAGGCAGTGATGCAACTTTTGGGATTGTTTTGACAGACCATGATAGAAAACTAGCATTGGGAAATTATGAGCTTGTGCCGGAGATAGACATACTTGATTCATCTTTAACGCCTCTGAACAAGAACATTATAAGCGTTACAGGCATAGATGCTTTTGTTCATTCATTTGAGGCAATATCTTCTAACACTGCAACGATTCTGACTGACGCGCTGGCAGAAAAAGCAATTGAAACGATATTTCAGAATTTGAATAGTGCAATGGATAATAATGAAGAAGCAAAGGATCTGATACATCTATCAGCGACCATGGCAGGCATGGCGTTTTCAAACAGTGGCACTGGACTGGCACATGCACTGGGCCACAGTTTCGGAGCGACATTTCATGTAGTTCATGGCACTTCGGTAGGCTTATTTTTGCCATATGTCATCGAGTTTAATTCTCAGGATGAAAAGATTCAGAAAAAATATCTGAAAATTGCAAAATTACAAAACTGTGAAAACATACAAGAATTTATAGCCAAGATAAAACAGTTTTACCAAGGTGTTGGACAACAATATACAGTAAAGCAGTTAGGCATAGAAAAAGACAGATATTTTTTAAGCATAGACACTATGATAGAGAAATCTCTACAAGACAGCGAATTAGCATTCAATCCTGTGGTAGTGGGAGAAGAAGATCTGAAAAACATATATAAAAAGGCATATGAGTGATTAACATGTCCGGGTACTGGAATAAAATTTTAGTTATAGATCTGTCATCATCAGAGACTTGGACAGACTCTCTGAATACCGAAATATGGGCCAAATACATTGGAGGGGTTGGAATTGGAAGTTATCTTTTTGACAGGTATGGTGGAAATCATGATGCTTTTTCACCATCAAATCCGATAATCATAACTACTGGCCCTCTAGTAGGCACTGCATTTCCAAATACGGGAAGACATGAGATAGTGAGCAGAAGCCCTCAGACGAGCCTGCTTGGAGAATCCAATTCTGGTGGGCACTTTGGGTATATGCTTAAGAGAGCTGGTTATGACGGTATCATAATAAAAGGTGCAGCCAGTGATCCTATCTCTATATTTATAACGCCGGAAAAAGTATGGATTGAAAATGCTAGGGCTTTATGGGGTCTGGATATTTACAGGGTACAGGAAAAAATAAAGCAATCTGGATCGTACAGCATTATGGCAATAGGCCCAGCGGGAGAGAATAAAGTGCTGTTTTCAGCAGTGATGAACGACGAAGGAAGAGCTGCAGGCAGGACTGGCATGGGTGCAGTTTTTGGAGCTAAAAAGCTGAAAGCGATAGCTGTAAAAGGCAATCTTATTCCGCAGGTAGCTAATAAAATTGAATTTAATAAATTATCATCCAGGCTTGCTAAAGAGATATTTGAAACTCCTATTTCCTCAGGATTCAGGAGTTATGGAAGCATGATATGGATCGATGGTGGGCAAGGATTCGGCGATGTGCCAGCCAATTATTTTAAAGATCATGCTTTTACATACGACACGCTCAGTGCCATGGCATTTCACGAATCTTTTAAGGTATCAAGCTACCACTGCTCTTCATGCGTGATAGGCTGTGGAAGAACTATAACTACAGAAAATGGCACGATAGACGGCCCTGAATACGAAACCGTGGCAGCATTTGGATCTTTGCTGGGAAATACAGATTTGGGCAAGATAGTAGAATGGAACCATGCAGTTAATTCACTGGGCCTGGACTCTATAAGCACTGGAGTATTCTTGGCAGCATTAAGATCTTACCTGAAAAACGGAATTTTGAAAGACAGCAAGATCTCTGAATATTTTGATGAGTCTCTGAACAATATTGGAAAATTAATAGAAGATATAGCATATGCAAGAGGTGCTGGAAAGGAGCTGGCTGTAGGTCTAGAAAAGTTTGCAAGGGCTAAGGGCATTGATAGAGATCAGATTGCGACGGTTAAAGGGTTGGAGATACCAATGCATGATCCGAGGGCTTTCAAGCTGCAGGGGCTTGGATATGCAACATCTTCTAGGGGTGCAGATCACATGCAGGCGGATATGTACCAGGTAGATATAGGCGGTGCACATGAGGAAATTGGAATAACGATGGGAGATAGATGGAACGTAGATTCTGATGATCGTGTAATGTCTCTGATAAAAACACAAGATTACAGGCAGGTCTACAACTCTGCGATTTTATGTTACTATGCACAACCTTCTCCAGCGGACCTGTTGAAAGGCCTGAACCTGGCCACCGGCTTTGAGCTTACTCTTGAAGAGCTTATGCAAGCAGGATCTAATATAGTAACTTTAAAGAGGAAAATAAACGAGTCATTGGGTCTGAAAAGTGAAGATGACTGGCTTCCTGCATTAGCCAGAAAAAGCATTGAAAACGAGCCTGAAGAGTCTGGAACTGGCAACGAGGAACTGGAGTCTCTATTAAAAAGATATTACAGGCTCAGAAACTGGAACAGGTAAGTTCTCATTTAGGAACCAACAATTTCACAGCCTTTTTTTCGATGATGATAGAAATGGGTGTTCTACCAACCACCTCTCCATCCATCTCTACTAGCTGTTCTTCTCCCTTAAAATCAATTTTGTCAAGCTGAAAATCATGTGAATATCCCTTTTCAATGTACGTGCCATTTATCAATTCTCTAAGTCTTGTCAACGTTTTTAGCTTAGAAACCGCTTTTAAAATATGCACATCCAGTTCTCCATCATTAATTTTCGAGCCTGGTGAAGCAAGCATACCACCTCCAAAATATTTGCCGTTTGCCACGATCACTTCTATGCTCTCAAAATTTAGCGTTTCAGAATTATGATCCAGCTCTATCCTGAATTTTCTCATCTTCATCACCGTGGCAATCACGCCAATCAAGAAAGCGTATTTTCTGTGCTTTTTATGAGTATTTACGTACTCCATAACCTCTGCTCCAAATCCGATCTCGAGAATATTGAGAAAATAGCGTTCTTTGTTCTCTTTATAAAAATATACTTTTCCAGCATCGCAAAGCATCACATCTCCTCTATTCAGAGCGCGGATAGTATCTTCATAGCTCCTTATTCCAATAGTTTTACCAAAATCCGATCCTGTGCCTAATGGCAAAATCGTGAAATTCACATTGGAATTTACCAGCCCGTTAAGCACCTCGTTGACCGTACCATCTCCGCCACAAGAAACAATAGTATCATATCCTTTCAGCACAGCATCTCTTGCAAGATCTGTGGCATCTCCCGGAAAATCAGTAAACTTATAATCCTGTTCTCCAATACTTTTAAAAAGCTTGACCTTTATTTCTTCCCATACTCTTCTTCCTCTTCCATTGCCAGCAACTGGATTGACTATAAAAAAAGCTTTCATTTAAAAAGCTTATGGAAAAGGCACTACATAAATTTTTGTCTTACACTTAGCGCTTTTATATAATCGCTTACATCTCTCTTAATTGCTGCATCATCGTAGCCAAGCAACTTTTTCAAGACCTCAGAACAGAGATCTAGCTTAGACATTCCACCATCCGTCGAGAATATTGCAACCCCTTCTCTTCTCCATAATATATCCTCGATATGATATGCATGTTCGTAAATAATATCGTATGCAAAAGTTATTGAATCATCTGTGACTGGCAAATTATTATCAATCAGCAGTTTTGAAAGCTCTGTTTTTCTAGAATCTATTTCTCTCCGGTATGAAAATTGCATGAAAGGCTCCTTTTTTAGGCCCATCTCTTTTTCTATGATTTTCGAAACCTTCATTGACACAGTTCTGAACGTGGTTAGTTTCCCGCCCATGATATTTATGATATTGCCGGTCCTGAACACTTTATATTCCCTGCTTATGTCTCCGAGATCCTGGCTCTTTCCAAATAATGGTCTTACTCCTGCAAATACAGATATTACGTCTTTTTCTGACAGTGCTGGAATATAGTTTTTGACAGAATCGATCAGGTACTTAACATCGTTTTCATCCACTTCTGGATCGTTTAAATCTCCATTAAAATATGTTTCGGTAGTTCCTATCAGTAATACTTCACCCCTTGGTATTATGAAAATCTGCCTTTTATCGACCGGGGATCTGACTGCTATTCCATTGTTTATGGGAAATAACTTTTTGCTGATCATTATATGTGCTCCTTTGCTGAGCTTCAAATTCTCTTTCAATTTTTCAGCATACGCATACTTGCTTTTAAACTGCTCAAAAAGATTTGCAATCCAAGGCCCCGTGGCATTAACCATAAACTTGAATGGAACATTGAACTCTTTATTGCTTATCTTGTCTAATACGACCGCCTCTCTTGCAAGATCTTCAAAAACTATCGATTTCAATTCTGCATGGTTCAGTATTCTGGCACCGTTCTTTTCAGCGCTAAGAATTGTGTTTATTACCAGCCTGGCATCATTGGCTATGCCCTCAGCATATACATATGCACCTCTAAAATCAATATTTTCAAAAATAGGCTCTTCCTTTATTATCTCATCTTTGGTCATCCATTTTGCTTTGATGTTTTTAGAAAACAAGCTGTATAACTTGAGGCCAAACCCCAGCGAACTCTTGGACCATGAATATGAATCGATCGGAATCATAAATCCTATCTTCTTTACAGCATCCGAGTTTTTAATAAGAAAATCTCGCTCTTTGACAGATTGCCTGACAATTGATATGTTTCCATGAGCCAGGTATCTCAGACCTCCATGTATCAGTTTTGAAGACCTGCAGCTAGTGCCTCTTGCAAAATCTTCAGATTCGATCAAAGCACAGCTGATGCCAATGCTTGAAAGTAAATTTAAAACTCCAGCGCCTGTAATGCCACCACCTACTATCAGCACATCCACGCCCCCGCTCATCGAATTTACAATTTTGTTTCTCTCATCCATTTGATTAATCATATAATATCCCTGAATTAATGATGTTTTGCGGATCTACGTTTTCCTTTATCAATCTTATCAGTTTGTATGTTTCTCCTTTGTACTCTTTCAGCTCTTTGCCCAGCATTGTGCCTATTCCATGATGATGCGATATAGATCCGCCAGATCTCAAAATAGCATCAAGCACCGTGCTTCTTAGTAAAAATAACACTTTTTCTTTATCCTGCTCTGTATAAAAGAGAAACGTGAAATATAGGGCAGTCCCAGATTTGTATTCATGAGAAGCATGGCTCATTATTATGCCCTGAATATTGTTTTTTGAAGTTGCATCTTTAAAAGCTTGTATAACATTATTGTAAAGTGTGTTTACAGAGCCCCATAGCATAGACGTTTCTATTGTCTCTGCAACAATTCCTCTCTTTAAAAGCTCGTTGTACATGTAGGGTCTGTCATACCTGGTTTTGTACCAGAACTTTGCTGGCGCAGAGCCTATGGACACTCCTTTTTTAAATGATTTATATGATCTTTTTTTATCGTCTATCAGGATCAACAATGCGCTTTTTTCTAGCACATTTCTCATATTCAGGTATCTTTTGAAAAGGTTTGTTAAAAAGCTATCTTTGATAGCAAGCATTGAAAGTGCTGTTTCTGTTTCGTCTGATAACCTTGAAACCATAGGAAAATTGCCATGTCTAAACTCATCTCTCAACGCTTCTATTCCGTCCATGAACGAATGAAACATATAACTGTGAAAATATCTGTTGCGTGGAACAGGATTTACTTTTAACCATGCTTTGGTAATCAACCCGTACGCCCCTTCGCTGCCTACTGCCAGATCAGAAACTTTGAAAAAAGCGGATTCTGCAGGTACAGGATGATCTGTGTATGTACCTGTTGGAGTTATCATTTTCACTCCTATAACCATATCTTTCATTTTACCGTATCTATTTGACTCTTGCCCGGCAGCATTGGTAGCAATCCATCCTCCGATAGTAGAATGTTCAAACGACTCTGGAAAATGCCCGAGCGTTAAATTTTCACTGTTTAATTTCTTTTCCAGCTCCGGCCCAGTAAATCCAGTGCCAGTTTCCAATACAAGAGACTCTTTGTTTATTTTGAAATCTCTGAAATTTTTGATGTCCAAACTAACTGAATATTTCTTCTTTTTTTTCGGCGTGAGACCTTCTGTTACAGAACTGCCACCTCCAAATATCACGATCTCAATGTCTTTGCCTAGGTTCTTGAAAAGAGAGGGCACCTGCTCCTCAGTCGGGTAGATAACAGCATCTACAATCTCTATTTTTTCGCCATTCATTAATTTTATATATTCTGACGCAGCCTTTCCGATAGAATGATAAAATCGGTCTTTAACATCAAATGAGATTTTGTCCTCAGTTATACAGTTTAATAGCTGCTTTTTTAAATTGTCATCGATTGATAAAGAAGAAGGAGAATAATAGCCATCCCAGATGATATTATTTCCATTTACATTAAATTGCTTATATATATATTCATAGAGTTTTGGGGACGAATCTGAGGATCTTGACTCTTCACCCCATAATGCAAAAAGTTTGTTATTCATAAGATGAGCATGCCAATCTCTTTATTTTAAATTTTCTGGCACGCATTTAAAAAATAGATCTTTTTACAAGCACAAAGAAAATATTACTTGATTTGCGCAATAAAAAAGCTGAAAATAATAATAGAAAGATAATAATTTATTATAAAATCTATGCATATCTTGCTGAGAAATAATACAACAAAAAATTAAAAAAGAAAATATTAAAGATTGTTTGGTTCTGTCAACTCTAATATCTTATTTACTTTCGATGCCATGCCTTTTATCATGTCCTCATTGAATGCGTCCAGCATAGCTGCAAGCATTACAAGTAGCTCCAGAAGCTTATCTATTGTGCCGTCGTTCAGCATAGCTGATATCTTCTCAATCAGGTTTGTAATCTTATCTATGTTAAGCAATCCCTGTTTCTCCAAGTCTCCCATCTTAGTTAGCAAGACTGTAAGTTTCGGAGCAATTTGTATAAGCTGTGCTAATACACCTTTTTTCTGTAAATCAGCTATGAGATCAATTAGCTCTGGTAACCCTTTTTTCTGCATATCTTCAAACAAATCTATCAATTTTATTAGAGATCCATCCTTCATTAAATTTAATATTGCGTCTAACTGCCTGTCTATCACGTTTCCTTCAAGTATCTTGTATACTGTACCTTTTTTTGATAGGTCAATAACCTTTGTATATATCCTATCAACCGTTTTTTCATCCTTGGAAAATAGGGTGAGGAGATCTAATAATTTATCTAGTGTTCCATTTTCCTGAATCTCTATGACTTTCCTGATTACTCTCACTAATTCATCAGATTCTACAAGTCCTAACACTTCAAACATTGAATGTTTTGTTGATTTTGTGGTTTTTTTAGTATTTGCCATATTTTATCACCTCATAGTTCAGACTTTACAGACATGCTCCAGTACAGTTCGTTGTAAGCAAGCTTTAGCCATTTTGCATATTTTGATGGTAATGATACGATTGGAGGAGTAAAGTAATCCATGTAAAGATAACCGGCTTTGTCCATATCATGCATTATAAAGCAATAAGCAGCGCCATTATATTTGTATAACATTCCTGTTTTCTTGATTGTCGCAATAATATTTTTGGCTGCTACAGCAGCTTCATATTCAGCTACAGAACCTGCTTTTGCAACGTTCGGAATGTCTGTGTTATCCCCTAGAACATAGATATTATCATATTGTTTTGATTTCATTGTATATGGGTCTGTCGGAATCCACATTGATGCCAATCCAGAGCTCCTTACAACGTCTGCAGATTTGTTTGGAGGTATAGAGATCAGTAGGTCGTATTTTACCTCTTTTCCCTCTTTTGAATACATTACTTTATTTGCAGGATCTATCTTCGTAACATTGAATGGAGATGTAATCTTTATTCCTTTCTCTTTCATCCATTTCTCTCCAATCGGGCTTACCACTGGATGCTGATGAGTTCCGGGTAAAGGAAATACATATTCAAAATCCACCTTTTTATTTTCTTTCTTTAATCGATCATGTAATGCAAAAATTATTTCATACTGTGCAACAGGACATTTATATGGAATTGATGAAACATGAACCACGATCTTTCCAGATTGGAAGCTGTTTATAGCCTCTCTGAGCTTGATTGCATCGTCAAGTGTATAGAACGAGTGAGCTCCTTCTCTATAGCCAGGAATAGCGTCATGATCTGGATACACTCCCATTGCTATTACAAGAATGTCATAGTCCCAGATTTTTCCATCTTTTGTCTGTACTTTCTTATCGTTTGGCATAATTTTTACTACTTCTCCATTATCGCCAGAGTAAAATTGTACCCGCTCATCAAGCAGATCCCGCTCTTTTCTTATAAAGTGTTCTGGTTCTTCTTCTCCCAGGGCTACAAACAGGTACCCTGGCTGATAATAGTGATTTTCACTTTTGTCAAGCACTATCACCTCTACATCGTTGTATTCTATATTGCCTAGCAACTCATTTGCAACTCTATTTGCAACTATGCTGCCAGCAGCACCGCCACCTAAAATTAAAATTCTCATAGATGATCACTTATCTCCCATATGCAAAAATTGTATATTAATTTATATGTCTAATCAATATATATCTATTTTGATAATATTTTTACATATATCTTAACTTATTTTTTCATTTTTATCTATGTTATTGCAAATATTTACAATTAGAATTTATTTTTGATATAAAAAATAAATTAGCAACTTTTAATATTACTAAATATAAAAAAAATGACGAATAACAATAATATAACCTCACCAAAAGTTAAAAATTCTAAGCTAAGTCATGAAAAAAATTATTGTTATTAGATCTCTCTGTTTTTGAATATGCCCACAAATAGAAATATTAATTAATGTGCATATTTTTTATGGTATCTATGAAAAATGATTATCAGTACATTGAAGAGTTTAAAATAGGTAATAAAACTTACAGATATTTTTCACTACCGGCACTGAAAAAACAGGGATATGAAATATCAAAAATGCCAGTTTCTCTTAGGATTATATTAGAATCTATGATCAGAAATCTTGATGAAAAGAGTATTAAATCCTCAGAAATAGAGAACTTGTTGAACTGGCCAAAAAATGATCACTCTAGTGAAATTTCATTTAAAGTTTCAAGAGTTATAATGCAGGATTTTACAGGAGTACCTGCTGTTGCAGACCTGGCAGCAATGAAAGATGCAGTAAGGGTACTGAACAAAGATCCAGAAATAATTGAGCCATTGGTTCCTGTGGACCTGGTTATTGATCATTCTATACAGGTGGATCAATATGGCACATTAGATGCTATAAGATTTAATGAGAATAAAGAATTCGAGAGAAATAAAGAACGATACAAGTTTCTGAAATGGGCTCAGAGTGCATTTAAAACATTGAAGATCATTCCCCCGTCTAACGGTATAATTCATCAGATCAATTTAGAGTACCTGGCAAAAGTGGCGATCGTTAATAATAAAAATGCAGATTATGTCTATCCAGACACACTTGTGGGAACCGATTCACACACTACAATGATCAGTGGTCTTGGCATTGTCGGCTGGGGCGTTGGAGGTATAGAGGCTGAGGCCGCTATGCTTGGGCAGCCAGTAACATTTACAGTGCCGGAAGTAATCGGTGTGAACCTGCACGGAAAGTTGCAACCTGGGATCACTGCTACAGATCTTGTATTGAATTTAACAGCACTTTTAAGAAAGCAGAACGTTGTGGGCAAGTTTTTGGAATTTTTTGGGAGCGGCATAAAAGAGTTGTCTGTACCAGATCGGGCAACTATTTCCAATATGTGCCCGGAATACGGTGCAACGCTTGCATTGTTTCCGATAGATGACAGGACGCTAGATTATCTGTTTTTAACCGGCAGAAGCAAGGAACAAATTGACTTAATAAAAAAATATTATCAATCTCAGGAATTATTCGGCGTACAAGAAGGTATAGTGTACAATCAGGTAATTGACGTAGATTTATCTAAAATAAAAACTGTTATTTCAGGACCTTCACTACCACAGCAGAAAGTGGATATAGACAAAACAAAAGATAGTTTTATGACCTTTATAAACAGTGCAGGATCAAAAGCACTCAAAACAGATGATGTTAGTTTGCCAGACCACATTGTTTCCTGGCATAATAATGGCGGAGACCTTGATATTAATGAAAAAAACACAAACATTAAAAAAGAAACGGTCAGCCTTTCAGACGGCGATGTTGTAATAGCGGCCATAACAAGCTGCACAAACACCAGCAATCCTTCTGTGATGATTGCTGCAGGTTTAGTGGCAAAAAAAGCTGTAGAAAGAGGGCTCAAAGTCAGTAAAAAAGTAAAGACTAGCTTGGCCCCGGGGTCCAGAGTAGTTTCTGAGTATCTAGAAAAATCAGGGCTGCAGAAGTATCTTGATATGCTTGGGTTCAATGTTGTCGGATATGGCTGTACCACATGTATCGGTAATTCAGGCCCACTGCTACCTGAAATAGAAGATGCAATTGTAAAAAATAAGTTAAGTACAGTCGCTGTACTTTCTGGCAATAGAAATTTCGAAGCCAGGATACATAAAAATGTCAGGGCTAATTATCTAATGTCGCCACCACTGGTGGTTACGTTCGCTCTCGCAGGAACAATACTGAAAGATATATCTACCGAGCCAATAGCCAATGACCAAAATGGAAAACCAGTATTTTTGAAGGATATATGGCCTACAAACAAGGAGATAGAAGAGGTGCTTAATAAATATATTAACAGAGAGATGTTTATCGAAGAATATGAAAATATATATAAACATAATGAGAAATGGAACAGCCTAGAATCCAAATCTGGAAATATTTATAAATGGGATGATCAGAGTACGTACATAAGAAAACCCCCATTTTTTGATGCTTTTAAGCCCCATGAAATAAAGTACGAATCTGAGATAAAAGACTGCAGACCATTGCTGGTTCTAGGAGATTCAGTTACGACCGATCACATCTCTCCGGCAGGATCAATATCGAAAGACAGTCCTGCCGGCAAGTATCTGATTGAACATGGTGTAAATCCTCAGGATTTCAATTCTTACGGTTCTAGACGCGGGAACCATGAAGTAATGATGCGTGGCACATTCTCAAATACCAGAATAAAAAACAAGATGGTCTCGAAAGAAGGAGGCTTTACTAAAAAGCTGCCTGAAAAAGTAGAAATGTATGTTTACGATGCAGCGATGGAGTACATGAAACAGAAGGTTCCAGTAATTGTATTTGCAGGAGTGGAATATGGAACTGGAAGCTCGAGAGACTGGGCTGCGAAAGGTACTTATCTGTTAGGAGTAAAGGCAGTAATAGCAAAGAGCTTTGAGAGAATACATAGAAGTAACTTAGTAGGAATGGGAGTTTTGCCGCTGCAGTTTAATGAAGGGGAAGACATAGCTACTTTAAATGCAGATGTTGAACAATTGTTTACGATTAAGTTACCTGAAAATCTAAAGCCAGGTTCTAATGCTACAATGTTTTATACGGACATGAAAGGCTCAAAAAAATCTGCAAATTTAAAGATAAGATTAGATTCAGAGGTGGAAATTGATTATTACAAATCTGGCGGAATTTTGCAGTATGTGCTGAATAAACTTTTGTAATCATTTTATTCCTTTTTTTAAAGTTTAGTTTAGAAAAAGTAAATATATTTGAATTGATTACTATACCCGATGAAGTTTTCATTATACTCAATTCTTGTTACGTTGCTGGCGCTAGTAATATTTATTTCATTATTCGTAGGCAGTGTCAGTTTTTCTATAATGCAGGTTTTAAATGCATTATTTAACCCCTCTTCCTCCTCTATAATCTCTATAATAGTATGGCAACTTAGGATGCCGCGAATACTTTTAGCAGGGATAGTTGGCGCAGCTTTAGCAGTATCGGGGGTGACAATGCAGGCTATGTTCAGAAATCCAATGGCAGATCCATACGTGATAGGGATAGCATCGGGTGGTGCCCTGGGTGCTGCCGTGGCAATAGTTTTTAATCTTGTTCTGTTTCAGTACTTTATGCTGCCAGCATTCGCTTTTGCAGGATGCATGGCTTCAATGGCTGCAGTTTACTTGATAGCCAGAAGCAGCGGAAGCCTTAGAAGCGAAAATTTGTTACTTTCTGGAATTGGAGTATCTATTTTCTTGAGTGCGATGGTTTCCATTATGATGTATATATCTGGGCAAAGGCTTGCAGTCATAATATTCTGGTTAATGGGAAGTTTCAGTGGCGCTAACTGGGTAGAGATAGAAATTGCATTGCCCATCATTGTATTTGGCATATTGGTAATTTATCTTTTTTCCAGGGACCTGAACCCAATGATGCTCGGCGACGAAAATGCACAGTATCTGGGGCTTAATATCAAAAAAACAAGGTGGCTGTTTTTAATACTTACCTCGTTAATAACAGGCACTGCAGTAGCATTTGCGGGAATCATAGGATTTGTAGGGTTGATTATACCGCACATATTCAGGCTCATTGCTGGCCCGGACAACAAGAACCTGGTGATGTTGTCGATACTGGGAGGTGCAACGTTCATGATATTTGCAGACACAATATCTAGATCTATGATATACATGGAAGAGCTTCCTGTGGGGATAATAACGTCGCTGATAGGAATACCATTCTTTCTGTATCTGTTAAACAAGGAGGGGAAATATTGGAGATAATAAATGTTCGAAATTTGAGTTTTAGATACAATTCAAAAACAATATTAAATAATATTAATTTTGGACTTGAGAGAGATCAGATTGTTGGCATTCTTGGCCCTAACGGTGCTGGAAAGAGCACGATTATCAAGATACTGGGAGGAATATTAGAGTATGAAGGTAGCATAAAATTGACGGACATAGAGCTAAAAAACTTTAAGAGAAAGGAGCTAGCCAGGGTCATAGCAGTAGTTCCACAAAATTTTGAGCCTGGCTTTGATTTTAAAGTCAGTGATCTGGTAATGATGGGTAGAACACCATATTTGAAAATGTTCGAATCTGTGTCTCAGGAAGATTTTAATATTGTCGAGGATACTATGAAAGTGACAGATATCATGCACATAAAAGATAAATCAATTCGCGAAATATCAGGCGGCGAAAGGCAGCGTGTTATTATTGCTATGGCCATAGCACAAGATCCGAAAATTCTGTTGTTGGATGAACCAAATGCAAATTTGGATCTGAAATATCAGATTTCTATATTCGAATTGTTGAAAAATTTAGTGAGGACAAAGCATATAAGCATAATTGTAGCGATGCATGATGTTAATCTGGCAGTTAAATATTGCAATAAGATAATGCTGTTAAATAAGGGAGAGATAGTGCAATTTGATGCTCCAGAGAAAGTGATCACTGAGGAAAATATCAAAAAAGTGTATGAGATAGATTCTTCAATCATAAAAGATGGAAATGGATCTTTAACCTACATCATACCTATTGCTAGATAGGTTTTTAAGGTTGGTTTAAGATAAATTTTTTAAATTAAATAGAAAGAATATATAGCTCAAAGCTGCAATATTTCTTGGCATTGTTTAAGTGGATTGTTATTGTGAATTTATCATTGCATTTATTTCTCCTTTTATCACGCTAGTTGCCTGTGTTTCTGTATAATTGCCAGTAATATATATTTCCACAAATGTCTGGTTGTTATTATATATACTGGCGCTCCATCCATTTGTATTATTTAGGACATTGTAAGTATTATAGTAATAAAGAGAATATATATATCCTTTGTAGCTGCCCTGAATCGGTGCACCTCCTAGCCATACGATCTGAGAATCATAATATACATTTTGAGCAACACTACTGCTGATGAATACAGTTACTATTATAATGGTGTTTCCGCCAGAGTTGTTTGTGAAATTTGCCATTTTATTGCTCAATACCGCTTTTTGTCCTATTGTAGTTATCACAAACATTAACCACTTTCCCGTTCCATTCGTTATATTCACTAAATTGTAATTAGACCCTAAAATCTTACTCATATCATGTGCGGATATGAATGGAGATTGATTGTTCTGTATTAAATCATTGTTTTTAAAAGTGCCGGCTACTATTATTGCAGTTATTATTATTGCAATCACTATTACTGCTCCTATCGCAATTCCTAATTTATTTCTTCCTCTACGTTTTGTTATCGGTGCTAAATACTCTTGCTCCATCTAGTCCCCTCCCATAGGCAAGAATAAATTTATAATATTTTAAGATTATGGTTTAAACTATGGCAAAATTTCTTCATCAATAGCCATGTTTGTGGTAGGAGCCGCTTAAAATGTGAATCACCAGTAAAAAGAGTAGATTCTGTAAAAAAGTATACGTCTAAAAAAGATTGTCTCTTCCTTGCAAAAAACGAAAGATTAAATATTTAGAGCGTGATTTTATCTTATGAAATTCAGGTTGATTATGGACTCATATCATGATGCCGCTACTAACATGGCTATTGATGAAGCAATCTTGAGATCTAGAAAAAGCAAGAATTTTAACACGTTAAGGCTCTATCACTGGGATCCTTCTGCAGTTAGCATTGGATATTTTCAGAGTATTTTTGATGAAATAAACCTGGAATATGCAGAAAAAAACAGGATCAGCGTAATACGCCGTA
Source organism: Thermoplasmata archaeon (assembly GCA_038729465.1). Taxonomy (NCBI): domain Archaea; kingdom Methanobacteriati; phylum Thermoplasmatota; class Thermoplasmata; species Thermoplasmata archaeon. The sequence goes on along the minus strand of JAVYRZ010000009.1, from coordinate 11,748 downwards.
TTACCGGCGGAGGTGCAGTTTATCATGACCACAAAGGCGATTTAACGTACAGTATTGTAGTTGATCCAAGTTTTGCGGGTATAACCAACTTAAAAGAGTCATATACTGTCCTTTCTTCCGGGTTGTTAGAAGGATTGATAAGATTCGGTCTAGACGCAAGATTTGAAGGAATAAATGATATCTCTGTGAACAATAAGAAAATCTCGGGAAATGCGCAAACTCGCAGATTTGGATCAGTACTTCAGCATGGCACTTTATTACTTTCTGTAAATCCAGAGCTTATGTTTTCAGTGCTTAAAGTAGACAATGAAAAAATGAAGGATAAACTTATTAAGAATGTTTATGAGCGCGTTACATCAATAGAGAAAGAGCGCGGAGAGTTTGATATTTTAAAGTTGAAAAACAGCATAGTAGAAGGTTATAAAAGCTCGTTTTCTGAATTTGAGTTTATTGAAGGTGCTCTTGATCCAGATGAAATAAATCTGATTGAGCCAATCAAGAAAGAAAGATATATGGCCAGATCCTGGAATTTTAAAAAATAAAAAAATTTATACCTCTTCTTCTTACTTTCTATTATGAGCATTTTGATAAAAAATGGATGGATTGTCACTCAGGATGCAAAAAGAAACATTGTAAAAAAGGACATATATATAGAATCTAATAAGATAATCGACATTTCTGAAAATATTAATATAGAAGCAGATCACAAAATAGATGCTGACGGTAAAATTATTGCACCGGGATTAATAAACACGCATACGCATATAGCGATGGGCTCTTTAAGAGGAGCAGCTGATGATTTAAATTTAGAATCGTTTTTAAATAAGATGTTTAAGATTGACGCATCCAGATCTGAAGAAGATCTCTATCTGAGCTCTCTGCTGGGCATGCTGGAGCTTATAAGAACTGGCACAACCTCTTTTCTGGATCTGTACTACAGTGAAGACATAGTCGCAAAAGCGGCCATAGAAACTGGGATTCGTGCATTTCTAGGCTGGGTAATTTTAGATCGTGAATTCACCACTCAGGTTGGAGATCCTTTAAAAAACGCAGAGCAGTTTATACGAGAGTTCAATAATAGAGATGAATTGATAGTTCCGGAAGTAGGGCTCCAGGGAATATATGTTTGCAGCAAAGAAACCATGTTAAAAGCGAAAGAGCTGGCTGAAAAATATGACAAGATAATGACGATGCATATAGCGGAGACCAGAAAGGAAGTATATGAAAATCAGCAAAAATTCGGGCAGAGGCCCGTTGAATATATGGAAAAGATTGGGTTCTTATCTGATAGGCTTGTATCCGTTCACTCATTATATTTAACATTAAATGAAATTTACATGTTATCTAAAAATAATGTATCTGTATCGCATAATCCTGTCAGCAATATGAAGCTTGGAAATGGCGGAGCAGCTCCGATCTCAGAGATGCTGAAAAACAGGATAACAGTTACGCTAGGTACCGATAGCGTTTCAAGTAACAACAATCTTGACATGTTTCAGGTTATGAAAACAGCAGGATTATTGATCAAGAACGATAGATGGGACGCATCTATCATCTCTGCACAGCAGATTCTAGACTTTGCAACGATTAACGGTGCTAAGGCACTAAGAAATGATAATATTGGAAGTGTAGAAACAGGTAAACTCGCGGACTTGATAATAATAGATCCAATTCCTAATGGGCTACCTATGTATAAGGAAAATATAGTATCTAATCTAGTCTATTCACTGGAAGGGCTAAATGTAGATACCACAATAATTAACGGAAAAATAGCAATGCAAAATAAAAAACTGCAAAAATTGAAAAAAATTAAAAGTTTATATAATCTGTAATCAGATACCGTTTTATTTAGATCAGAAGCTTTGTAAATACCAGTATATCCTTCTCCAGGTTTTCAAGCCTGCAATATTCGTTAGGGCTATGTTCAACATCATCCAGGGTACTCCAGACCACAGATTGATTTCCATTTGCTCTGAAAAAAGCAGCGCATGTCCCGCCTCCGATTCCTACCAGTTTTCCATCTATGTTTCTCTCTTCTTTCAATACTCTTAAAAGGGTCTGGACAATTTCACTGTTTTTATCAGTGGGTTTTGGAGCTACGGATTTCTGTAATATTTCAGACTCAATTTCTATCTGGTACTTTTTCTTAAACTTACTAATCTTTTCTTCAAAAACTTTCAGCACATCATCGATATTGTATGTGGGCAAAATCCTGCAATCATAATAGCTGACATCAGTGCCTGGTATGGTGTTAACATTATCCACATTCTTCTCTCTCTTTGTAGGCTCGAAGGTTGAATATTCAGGCGTAAACAGAGTATCTACAGCCGTGAATTTTTTATGTAAATCTTTATCAATTTCGCTGTTTAATAACATTGAGATCCTGTTTGCGTTCAATCCTAGGTCTGGCCTGCTTCCATGCGCCTGTTTGCCATTGACCTTGATCTTGATCCACAAAATAGATTTTTCTGCAATTTCTATTTCCGTTCCCTCCGAGTTCCCTGAATCAGGAACGTAAAAAAGATCATTTTTAGAAAACTCACGGTTTTTCAGCACAAAATCTATTCCATACTTGCTACCAACTTCTTCGTCCGATACAAACATTATACCAACATTATATTTTGGCACAATATCCTGCTTTTTCAAGATCTTTAATGTAAATAGAGCTGTGAGTATAGCCTGCCCATTATCTACGCTTCCTCTGCCATAAATCTTTCCATCCTTAAATACTCCCTTGAATGGATCAGTGTTCCAAAGTGACAAGTCTCCCTCAGGCACTGTATCCATATGCGCCACAATCCAGACTGTGCGGTCTCTCTGTTTTCCATATACCTGTGCCAGTATGTTTGGTCTTATTACATTGTAGTTGTCTTTTGCATCTATTCGCTCTATTTTATCTACACCTATCTTCTCAAGCAAGCCCTGCAAATAAACTGCTCTTTCTAGTTCTCCAGATCCTCCAGATTCTGGAGAAATTGCTTTTTTAGATATTAGCTCGATCATTGTGCTTACTATTTCAGGCTCCATACTTTTTATTATATTATTAATATTATCCATTTTTGCTCACCCTATACTTGATACCATTTTTATATATTCTTCATAGTCCTCTTTCAATGTTTCTTTCAATGCTTTCTCGCGAATTTGCATGTACTCATCATACAGCTCTCCATATATGTACCACGAATAGTATTTTCCATACAACTTTATACCTCTCCTGAGCTCTCCCTCCTTTCTGAATCCACAGTATTCTAATGCTTTATGCGCTCTCTTGTTAAACTCTGCGCTTCCTGCTACTACTTTCTCAAAGCTACGGTGATAGAATAGCATCTCTAGCAATCCCAAAGTTATTAATTTTCCAAGACCCCTATTCCATTGCTCTTTGTCGGCAATGTATACCCCTATCTCTGCTGATCTTACGTCAGATTCATTGATACTGAACCTTGCCAGGCCTAGAACTTGTTTATTATCATTGTTTTCAACAATGAATTTTAAAGCATTCTTGTTTTTCAAGAGCTCGTCATACTCAGTTTCAACCTGCTCTAAAGTTATAAAATGAAGTGGATTCGCTCTAGTATAAAGAAATAGCTCATAGTCATTTTCCCAGTCATGTATGTATTTTAAATCCTCTTTTTCAATCGCTCTGAACCTTACAGACCCAAAATCAAACATAATATTTCCTCCAAATCAAGGTACAATTCTTCTTCTATCTCTTGGAAATAGAGAAACTTCCCGGATGTTTTTTGCATTGCTGAGAATCATAGTAAGTCTCTCCAATCCTATTGCCCACCCCGCATGCGGTGGCATTCCATATTCAAAAGCTTTCAAATAAAATTCAAAGTTATCAGGATTCAAGTTTTTAGAAATCAGCGCGTTTTTTAAAGACTCATAATCATGATTTCTCTGTGCTCCAGACGTGAGCTCACGCTCACCATACTGCAAATCAAACGCTTTTCCGAATTTAGGGTTCGCTGGATCTGGATACACATAAAATGCGCGGGCTTCTATAGGCCAATTTTTAATAAAATAAAAATCTGGATATTTTGCACCTATTATTGCTTGTGCCTCAGCTGAAAAGTCCTCGCCAAAATCCATTTTTAAACCACTCTCATTTACTAGGGCTCTTAAAAACTCATAATCGAATCTCTTAAAAGGTATTTCTGGGACAGTCCAGTTTAATCCTAGAATCTCAAGTTCCTTCTTTCGTCGTTCTTTGACATGTGAGATTGCGTTTGCGATAACGATTTCCAAAAGTTTCATTGCGTCTTCATCATCACAAAAGCTCATCTCTACATCTATAGAAATGAACTCATTAAGATGTCTTACGGTATTGTGTTCTTCAGCCCTGAAAGCAGGTGCTATTTCAAACACTCTATCAAATCCTGCGCTCATCATAATCTGTTTATATAACTGTGGCGATTGCACTAAATATGCATCATTTTCAAAGTATTGAACATGAAACAGCTCGGTGCCACCCTCTGTAGCTGTGGCAACTATCTTTGGCGTGTGTACTTCAATAAACTCGTTTTCTAGTAGCGTGTTTCTGATACTTTCTAACAGAGTGCTTTTAATTTTGAACATTGCCTGAACCTCGGGTTTTCTGAGATCTAAAAATCTGGTATTAAGCCTAGTGTCTAGATCTGTATTTACTTTATCGATTATGCCCAGCGGCAATGGTGATTTAGCCAGGTTCAGAATTTCTATGTTTTCAGGTATTATCTCAAAGCCCAAGCTTACATTTTCGTTTTTCTGAACTATTCCAGATACTTCCAACACACTCTCTCTCGGCAAATTGCACAGCATTTTAAATTTTTCTGGACCAAACTGTTTTTTAAACAAAGTAACCTGAGCACTACCCTCGCGATCTCGCAGAATCAAAAATGCAATGTTTCCCAATACCCTGGTTTCTTGAAGCCAACCATCAACAATAACTTTTGAAC